>NZ_JBCPAN010000004.1:0-275207 GCF_040916945.1 Bifidobacterium sp. RTP21102st3_E2_RTP21102_210122
ACCCCGTGGGCCATGATCATCCCGTCGCTGATCAGCCCGTTCGGTTTGTACCTGATGTGGATCTTCAGCGAGCAGGCGGTTCCGACGGAATTGCTTGAAGCCGCACGAGTTGATGGAGCTTCGGAGTTCCGCACGTTCTTCCAGGTGTCCCTGCCGCTGTTGGCTCCGGGCATCGTTACGACGGCCCTGTTCACGATCGTGGCGACGTGGAACAACTACTTCCTGCCGTTGATCATGCTCAAGGATTCGAACTGGTATCCGCTCACGATCGGTTTGAACCAGTGGAAGGACCAGGCGAGCACCGCTGGCGGCCAGGCGATCCAGAACCTGGTGATCACGGGCTCGTTGATCACGATCATCCCGCTGGTCATCGCGTTCCTATGCCTGCAGAAGTACTGGCAGTCCGGCCTCTCCGCGGGCGCGGTCAAGGAATAATCAATTTCTACACCACAGCCATGGAACGAAAAGTATGGCCCGTGCTACAAGTACGGGCCATACGCATATACATGATCTGGCGGACCTTCCTCACAAATCACGATAGTTGTTCCCCATTGTGAGACGCACTTCGGCTGCAAAGCTGAAGTAATTCAGATCCATATGGCCGAAGGTACGGTCTGGTTGTGCCCGAAGTCTTGCGCAAAAGCGGTCTGGCCCGTTGCCGGGTCGGTTTCAGTCGGTTGTCTGCATGGTGTCACCGAGTCGGGACATGTTCAGGTAGCGGCGGCTCGACCAATCGTTGGCGGTGACGTAGCGGATCCTGGCGCAGACGAGCATGAGCGCGCTCCTGCCGTCGGGGAAGCTGCCGACGACCCTGGTGCGCCGGCGGATCTCCCTGTTGAGGCGTTCGATCATGTTGTTCGTGCGGATCCGCCGACGGTGCTCGACGGGGTAGTCGTCGAGCAGGTAGGTGGTCGACTCGCCTATGCCCTCCCTGAGGCAGGATGCGGCGGCCTTCAATCCGCGGGATTCCATCTGCGCGGCCACATCCTCCGCCTTCCTCAACGCGGCGTCGCGGGATTCCATGGCGAACACGGCCTTGAGCGCGCCGGCCGCCCATGCCGCGTGTTTGCGGCTGACCCTGGAGAGCACGTTGCGCATGAAGTGGACCGTGCACCGCTGGTATCTCGCGTCCGGCAGCATCGAGTTCACCGTGGCCACCAGCCCGGCGCACCGGTCGCCCACCACGAGCCGCACGCCCCTGAGACCGCGTTCGATCAGGCTCCTGACGAACTGCTCCCAGCTGGCCCTGTCCTCCTTCATGCCCTCCGCGACCCCGACGACCTCCCGATGGCCCGTGTCGTCCACGCCGATCGCGACCAGCACGCTCACGTTCTCGACCGACCCGCCCCACGTGCGCTTGTGCCACACGCCGTCCACGAACAGGTACGGGTACGAACGCTCCAACGGCCTGTTGCGCCATTCGTCGATCTGCGCGTACACCCCCTTGAGCTTGTCCGAGAGCGTCTGCGAGGGCATCCGCTCGCCCCACAGCAGGCGGCTGATGTCGTCGACCTGACGGGTCGAAACGCCGGCCAGGTACATGTCGATCAGCGCCTCCTCGACGCTCTGCTCACGACGCCTGTATCGTTCGATCACCGCCGACTCGAACAGCGCGCCCTTGAGCTTCGGGACCTTGAGGGTCACGGTCCCGGCCTTCACGGTCAGGTCACGCTCGTAATGACCCACTCTGTAGGCCTTCCTGTCCCCGGTGCGCTCGTAGCGGGCGGCGCCCGTGATCTCGTCCGCCTCCGCGTTCAGCAATTGCTCGACCTTCTCCGACACCAACCGGTCGAGTCTCGTCTCGAGCATGTTCTCATCGACCTGTAGAATCTGATCCTGCATGGTTCCGTCGCCTCTTTCCATAGCGGTTTTGTTTGGCGACTGAAATCGTACCCAGACGACGGGCCATGCCTCTTCATTCAGGCTTCAACCAAAGTGCGCAACAAACCGGGCGTTATCGACGGAGAATCACGATGTGTGATTTGTCATCCTCCAGCCTGAGGGGTTTTCTATTGCGACAGGGGCTACAACGCAGGCATACGCCCCTGCCAGGAATCACGCAGAGGCTATAACGTCTTGCGCATACAACGCACTGCACAGCAATAATGCCGGCGACAACACGAATGTTCTTATCGTGTTACACCCATTTGGAATCGGCATCGCCTTGGCTCGGCACCAGCAGCTGCAGGATGCGATCCATATCCTCTGGTGACGAAAAGACGATTTCGATGCGACCATGCTTGGTGCTGCCCTTAATCGACACCTTGGTATCGAAATGATTTTCCAAACTCTGCTGGATGGCGGAACCAACCCAAGGATTGGTCTTAGACGTCTTAGGCTTCTTCGGCTGCTCCCCCGACGCAATCTTCATGGCGACGATTTCTTCGGTGCTGCGTACAGAAAGACCTTCCGCAATAATACGAGAAGCCAGCTTGTCCATTTCCTCCGGATCGCTCAGGCCCAATAGCGCACGCGCATGACCGGACGATAGCACACCGGCAGCCACTCTCTTTTGCACAGAAGCCGGCAGGTTCAGCAGTCGCAAGGTATTGGCGATTTGCGGGCGAGACTTGGACACCGACTTGGACAGTTGTACTTGTGTCAACCCGAACTCTTCAATCATCTGCTGGTAGGCAGCCGCCTCTTCCAGCGGATTCAAGGCCACACGGTGCAAGTTTTCCAGCAATGCATCGCGGAGCATATCATCATCCGCAGTGGTTTTGACGATGGCGGGAATCGTCTCCAACCCAGCCAACTGAGAAGCACGCCAACGGCGTTCACCCATAATGAGCTCATACGGGCTGTCCAAATGACCGGCAAACGGATTCGTGCTGGATTCCGTCTCGTCGTGCTTGGCGGCTTTGGCCGCAGCAATCTGGCTTGCCGGACGCTTGCGCACGACTATCGGTTGCAGCACACCAACTTCCTTAATGGAAGCAGACAGCTCATTCAACTCATCCTCGTCGAAGATGGTACGAGGCTGATGTGCATTGGGCCCGATATCAGACAGTTTGAGTTCAGCCAGATAACCACCGGCTACCGGCTTGAGCTCGTCCTTCTTATCTGTGTCAGCGGTCTTTGCCGCCGATGCAGTCAAAGATGTTTCACGTGAAACATCTTTGACAGTGACGGATGTACGATGTGCCGTCTGAGACGCAGACGACTTGCCGCCCTGCTGAGGTGCGGCGACCTTACCGGTTTGAGGTTTCTCCGTACCGAAAAACAGGTCGCTAGGATGAGTAATGGTGTCCAATGCGGGCATGGATGCGCGTTTACCGGCGGCTTTCTTGACTGCCTTGCTGGACGATATCGTCTGAGGCACGGCAGGTTTTGATTCCTGCTGGGCAGTAGCCTTCTTGGCGGGGGTTATGTCAGCAGTGGCCTCCGGAGTAGACGAATCCTCCGCAATCATTGCGGGCTGCTCCGCCACCGGCTCCTCCCCTGGCAATGTGGGGAACAAAGCGCCAAGGCCCTTACCAAGTCGTGATTTTGATGCCATTACTTGTTCCTCCTCGCATCAATGGTGTCAAGGACTTGTTGCGAACGCTGTGCGATTTCCAAAGCTGCTTCACCATACGATATGGCACCTATGCCACGAGGATCATAGGCAATCACCGATTGGGAGAAACTCGGCGCTTCGGAGATCTTGACTGAACGCGGGATGGTGGTATTCAGCACAATGCTGGGATAGTGTCCCTTAACCTCGTTATATACTTCACGGCTCAATAACGTTCGGCGATCGAACATCGTGACGAGCATGGTGGACACCAGCAGTACGGGATTGAAATGCTCTTGCACCAAACCAATCGTGTTAATCAGCTGGCCAAGACCCTCCAATGCGTAATACTCAGCCTGGATAGGAATCAGCATCTCGGTCACTGCACACATGGCGTTGATGACCAAGAGGCCCAAGCTGGGCGGGCAATCAATGAACACGTAATCATAGTGTTTATCTGATTGACGTAGGTAGAGGTCTAGGGCCTCCTTCAGCAACGTGTTTCGGTTGGGCAGATCAGCCACTTCCAACTCAGCACCGCTGAGATCGATTGATGCAGGCACAACATCAAGTGTGGGAAAATCAGGACAGACCGTGATAACATCACCCAGATCGGAACGCCCCTCGATAACGTCATAGACCGAGGGCTCTCCCGATGCATGAGATACACCCAACGCCGTAGAGGCATTGCCCTGCGGGTCCATATCGATGACCAACACCTGCGCGCCCTTGTTCGCCAGCGCCGCAGCGGTGTTTACCGTGGATGTGGTTTTACCCACTCCCCCCTTCTGGTTGGCCACGGCGATACGACGAGTCCGTTGAGGCTTTGGGAAATCGGTTTTCTTGAGTACATCGTAGCGTGAGCTTTCATCAGCCATTTGGCTACCAAGCACTGAACCGTGACCATCGAATATTCGCTGAAGCGTTTCGGAAGCCGATTCTATAGGTTCCGACTGATGATCCTTGGTGGCCATCGCTCCTCCTTGCACAGACGTAAGTTCCAGTGTTCTCATTCGTATGGACATGATGCTCGTTATCCACAATTGCGATATGCAATGTGGATAAGTGTGGATAAGTGTGAATGACGTTGAGTGTTAGATTGTGTATTCACAGACGAAAAACATTGAAAAATCAATGTTTTCATCATTATGCACATCGTCCCGTAAAAATGTGGATAACTTTTACGCACATATGGAAATGTGGATAACTCAATCAGTACTCCACTCATCGCTTATCCACAATCACCACGTGGGTAGGCTCAAGATCCGGCCCGACAGCCGCCTCAACGACACGTGGACGACGACCACCGAATTTTGCAATCTCCTTGCCAGCCTTGTCGATTTCAGCCTGAGCAGACCGTCCCTTCAGTGCGATCAACTGTCCTGACGGTTTCAGCAACGGCAACGTCCAGCCAGAGAGTTTGGTCATAGGAGCAACCGCACGACACGTGACAACAGCGAACGGATGAATTTCCCGCTTCCGTACCTGCTGGATGACGGCATCGGAGCGTCCACGAATAATCTCAACGTTCTGCAGTTGCATCAGGCCAACACATTCATGCAACCATTCGATTCGCCGCTCCATCGGTTCAATCAGCGTGAAGTCATGATCCGGCAAACACGCGGCAGCCACCAATCCAGGAAAACCACCACCACTGCCGACGTCGGCAACTGTTTTGAAGCGAATACCATTCGTCGCATTCCGAACGTACGGCACAATCGCAGCGGAATTCAGAATATGCCGTTCCCAAATGATATCGACGTCACGGGGGCCGATCAATCCACGAGGTTCACCCTCTTCGGCAATCTTGGCATGGAAACGCTCCAACTTCGGCAACGCATCACCCAAGACCTCAGCAAGTACAGGTGACCCCTGCAGCTGATCCGTCATAGCCATCTCCCTCACCATGTTTCACGTGAAACAATCAACATGGAGAATGGCGCCGCTCATTACGACGCCATTCTCCATGCGGTCACTTTAGTTTGTTCAAAGACGACATCCGTCGAACGTCCCTGTCATCTCAAAAAAACTCGCCGAGCAATTACTCCTGATCAAGCTCGTCGTCTTCGGCGGTATCCTCGACTCTATTCTTGAGATACACCGTCACGTAACGATGAGGCTCCTCACCGTGCGAGCGAGACTTCAGCCCCTCTTCCCGAACCACATCGTGAACGACTTTACGTTCGAAGGAATTCATCGGCTTCAAGTCATACGGCTCGCCGGAATCCTTCACTGCGTCAATGGCATCCAAGGCGATATCACGGAGGTGCTGACGCTTGCGCTTCAGGAAACCGTCGACATCCACAATCAGATGAGAACACTCGCCGGTCTTCTGCTGTACAGCCAGACGAGTCAATTGCTGCAGAGCATCAACGACTTCACCATTACGGCCAATAAGATGTTTGATGTCAGTATCGTCATCAGCAACGATTTGCACGGTGGGGCGGTCATTACGCACGCCCATCTCAATGTCGCCCTCATAGTCGGCGATATCCAGTAGGCCTTCAAGGTAATCCGCGGCGATGTCAGCCTCTTCGTTGAGCTGGTCGATCGACTTCACGTCATCCTGTGCCATACGCTACTCCTTCATGTCGTGTTTGAATTCCAAGTCTAAGCCCTGCTCCCCCGAACAGAGAAAGTAATGTCGGTGCGTGTTGAATGTTTCACGTGAAACATCGAACTCGCACCGACATAGTCGTCACTTCTTTTTGCGCTTACGCACGGGCTGTTGACGCTGATAGCCCTGAGTGGCCTTACGCTCGGCCTCTTCCTTGGCCTTGGCCAATGCTTCTTCTTCCAGAGAGGGCAGGCCGGCCTTTGCGCGGCGAGCATTCTCATTACGATGATCGCGCTTCTCCTTGTCCGCCGCAGCCGGAGAGCCAGGGGTCGGGAATGCGTACACCTGCCACAATGTGCGGCAGAGGTTGCACACGTTGTTGGTCAGCCAGTAGACCAGCACGGCGAACGGCATGGCGACACCGGAGAAGATGTACATCACCGGGAAGAGCCACAGCATAGCCTTCTGCATGGTCTCGGTCTGCTTGTTCATCGAAGCAGCTGCCATGTTGCGCTTCATGCTGAAGTACTGCATAAACCACAGGCAGAAACACATCAGGAACACGAAGATACCGATGACCGCCTTGCCACTAGCGGCAGCACTGGTGAAGTTATCGGTCACGCTGACAATGCCGAACACATCGGTTTGGGTGAATTGCTTGGCGGTTGCTACGTCGAACGCGCCCAACGCATCGCGTTTACCGTTGGCAATGTATGGAATGGCCGACAGCGTATAGAACATGGACATGAACACCGGGCCCTGAATGAGCATAGGCAAGCAGGAGCCAGCCGGATTGACGTCATTGTCTTGATACAGTTTCATGGTTTCACGGCTCATGGCCTCCCTGGAAGCCTGATCCGTCTTGCCTTTGTACTTGTTCTGAATACGCTGCATCTTCGGCGCCAATGCCTGCATCTTGCGCATCGACTTCATCTGCTTGTAGAACAGCGGGAAGATACAAGCCTGCACCACCAGCACCAGGATGATAATGGCAAGCACCCATGAGACACCAATCGGGCTCACGCCCAGCATCACGAAGAAGTCATGCACGATCTTCATGATCCAGGTCTGCAACCACTCAACGGGAGTCAGGATTTTATATAGAAATCCCCAAAACCCGCTATCAAGCAGAAATTCATTTGAGTTCATCGTTGGGCCTCTCTTTGGGTTGTGGCCAATGGTGTCAGTCGAGGCTCTTCATGAGCCTTCGACCACGAAAACCTGTAAAAAACGGAATACCGTTGTGGAACATCGTCGATTCCCCCACGACTCCACGGCCGGCAACGCAGTAATCTCAGCACGGCGAGCACTCCCCCTTTGAACGCGCCATACCGTTCCAATGCCTCAATGGCATAATTCGAGCACGTTGGATAATACTTGCAACAAGGCGGTGTGTTTGCCGAGATGTGCTGTTGATACCAGCGCACCCCACCAATCATCACCGCCTTGAAAGAAGCTGTCATGCCTCAGCCACCTTATGCGCCACCGTGGCAAAAGCCTTCGCGATCTGCTGATCTAGCGAAGCGAACGATGCGGTCGCTGCACTGGGCTTGGCGCGCAAAACGATATCGCAATGCGCGGGCAGCAGATCCTCATGGGCTCTGGCCAATACACGAAACCTACGCTTCACCGTATTACGGGTGACCGCATGTCCTACCGATTTGGAGACAGCTAATCCCAAACGGCGATGCACCGTCCGGTCGTCATCATCATGATGGTCGTCGGGCACCAAATAGTGCACGACGATATCCTTGCCACCTGCTTTGCGCCGGCGTTTCAGCACGGTGACGAAATCACGATGGCTTTGAAGCCTCTCCACCTCGACTATGCCTGTGGCACTGATCGGAATGATCAGGCGGAGAGGGTCTTGCGGCCCTTGGCACGGCGACGGTTGATCACCGCACGGCCAGAACGGGTGCGCATGCGCAGGCGGAAGCCGTGCTTCATGTGGCGACGACGGTTGTTCGGCTGGAACGTCCTCTTCATAATCCATTGCTCCTAGGTCTATTCGGCAACGCTTCGCGCTGCCCTCACGTGAGTCAAGCTATACCAAAGTACTCTCACCCCTACCCTCAAGTCAAAACGGACGGAGTATTTTCACATTTCGACACGTTGCGAGACACGCCCCAAATCTCTTATAATCGGCGGAATACCAACCATTCACGGCCAAAAGTTATCCACAAATTACATGTTTGTTATTCACAATCCAGTTATTTCAACACGCGACACGGTGGATAACTTGTCTAAACCAGAGTAAATATTATCTGTTGTACGTATTTCGCCACAGCGACAGAAGGGGCCACCATGGTTAACGCTTCCGGCGACCCCGTAATCGAGGCCGCCCACATCTGGTCAGACACGCTGACGGTGCTCAAACACAGCGCTTCGCTCAGCCCACGAGAAAAAGGCTGGTTGGAAGGCGTTGTTCCTGAAGGCGTCTTCGGTTCGACCATCGTGCTGTGTGTGGACAACAACGACACGCTTCAAGCCATTCAGGGTGATTTGAACGATTCCCTGCTTCAGGCATTGCGTACGGTAACCGGCGAAAATATGTTTCCCGCGTTCAAGGTCGTGCCGAAAACCGAGCCCGAACCGCTTTCGGAGGCAAAGCCGGCGCAGCCATATCCTTCGGAAATTTCTCCGACTGTCGCCGAATTCGGTAAAGAATCCTATGGTGCAAAGCCGGCAGCCGCACCGCGGGAACCGATGCCCGCCACCGAGCCGCAGTTCCCGGTCGGTCAGCAGAAGATGAATCGCGATCCCGAGACTCATCTCAATAAGAACTTCACGTTTGATTCCTTCGTGCCCGGCGATTCCAACCGTTTTGCCCGTACGGTCGCACTGGCCGTGGCCGAAGGTTCCGGGCAGGATTTCAACCCGTTGTGTATCTATGGCGGATCGGGCCTGGGCAAAACCCACTTGCTGAACGCCATCGGCAACTATGCACTGGTCAAGGATCCCGGGCTGAAGGTTCGATACGTCACGTCTGAGGAATTCACGAACGAATTCATTGACGCGCTGCAAAACCCGAACCAAAGCCAGGGGCAGATTGCTGAATTCAACCGTCGATACCGACAGGTTGATGTGTTGCTTATTGACGATATCCAGTTCCTCGGCGGCAAGGAAGCCACCTTGGATCAGTTCTTCCATACGTTCAATGCACTGCATCAGGCAAATAAGCGTATTGTCATTGCTTCCGATGTAGCGCCCAAGAATTTGAAGGGTTTCGAGGCTCGACTCATCTCGCGCTTCGAATCCGGCCTGACCGTAGACGTCAAGCCGCCGGATCTGGAGACCCGAATCGCCATTCTTCGCATGATCGCCTCGATGAACGGCTCGAAAATCCCCAGCGATGTGTTGGACCTCATCGCCGAACGCTTCACCGAGAACATTCGTGAACTCGAAGGCGCGCTAACCCGTGTTACGGCCGTGGCCTCGCTGAGTAATCAGCCGGTGACCCGCGCCTTGGCCGAGCAGACGTTGCAGGACTTCTTCACCACCGATGTGGAAATCAAGCCCACGGACATCATCAGTCAGGTGGCGAAGTACTTCCACCTGACGTTTGAGGATCTTGTCGGTAAATCACGAACCAAAAACGTGGCTGTTCCTCGTCAGATCGCCATGTATCTGGCTCGCGAAATGACCAGTATGAGCCTGATGGATATTGGCCAGGTCTTTGGCGGACGCGATCACACCACAGTAATGCATGCCTGCACTCGAATCAGTGACCGAATGCAGCAAAAACAGGAGATCTATAACTACGTTATGGAGCTCACGGTTCGCCTCAAGCAAAGCAACACCAACTGACACAACGCTTCTGAGAGACGAAAAACGGCACTTTTTGGACTGACTTTCCGAAAAGTGCCGTTTTTGGTTGCTCAGGCGGATTCTGGTGGATACGTCGAGGCAACGGATTCGAGACATTAGATTCCTCATGGCTCCCCTTTGTGAGGGGATCTGTCGGCGCAGACGACTGAGGGGAGTTTCGAAGGGGAACACGCAAAAAAACCATGAAACGAGAGAATCGATTCTGAGGACCGATTTTGCGGGTTTGGGCGAGCGAGACGGAAAAAGTGCCGAAAACGGTCTCCAGAATCGATTCTCCTCGACGAAAAACAGTCTTCAACACGCCGTGCGAAAGTGCGAAAACCAAAAAAGTTATCCACATAGTTGTGCACAGATGTGGGTAAACTCGGCGGATAACTCGTGGATTACCCACTATTTTGTTGTGGAAAACTCGTGCATAACCGCGACCTCGATGTGGAAAACTCAAATTCGACGAACTGGCTGTGGAAAACTCGCCCACTTATCCACAAGCCATGCAGAATTTGTCCACAATTTTCAGGGACTTATGAACCGTTGCAGTTGTAGGGCTCAGCCCTACTTATCCACACTATCCACCGGCCTTATTATGGCGATTACTTACTCAGTTACGTGAAAAGCATCATCGCCATAGTAACAGCCGGTCATCCAGCGTACGTAAGTTCGCCACCTAACGGCTAGAATATTCCTCAGCCAATCCGACGAAGGGAACAATCACACATGAAAGTCGAAATCGATACTGCAGCCCTGGCCGACGCCGTAGCCTGGACCTCCCGAGTCATCGACGCACGTCCCTCCAACCCGATTCTCGCTGGTGTCAAGCTGGAAGCCATTGACGGAACGCTGCAATTCTCCGCCTTCAACTACGAGATTTCCGCTCGCCACCACATCGAAGCCGGCGTTGATGAAGCCGGTTCCGTACTGGTTCAGGGCAAGCTGCTGGCCGATATCACCAAATCGCTGCGTTCGGAGAAAACGTACCTGGTCACCGACGGCTCCACGCTGACCATCACGTCCGGCAAGTCGAAGTTCACCTTGCAGCTCATGCCCGACACCGAGTACCCGGATCTGCCTGTGGTACCGGCCATGCTCGGCCAAGTCGATGCCCCGACTTTCGTTCAGGCCGTGAACCAGGCGTGCGTTGCCGTCTCCCGCGAAGAAAACCGCCCGGTACTGACCGGCGTTCGCATGCAATTCCAAGGCGACAAGGTCGTCATGACCTCCACCGATCGCTTCCGTTTGGCCCGCGCCACCTTCACTTGGACTCCGCAGAACCCGGACGTCGACACCACCACGCTGGTTCGCGGCTCCCTGCTCAAGGATGTGGCCCGTGCTCTTGACGAGCACCAGAACATCCGCCTTGATTTCGATGCCGATAGCCCGACGCTGCTCGGCTTCGAAAACGCCGGCCGCGTCTCCACCTCCCAGCTCATCGACGGTGAATTCCCGGCGGTCGACCGCCTGTTCGCCGACGAATATCCGATTCAGGCCGTAGTCAACAAGCAGGATTTGCTCGACGCCATCAGCCGTGTGGCTTTGGTCGCCGAACGCAATGCTCCGATTCGCATGACCTTCACCGGTCAGGAAGTGGCGCTGTCCGCCGGATCGGTCGACGAGGCTCAGGCCAACGAAACACTGGACATCGACATGGATGGCGACGACATCACCGTGGCATTCAACCCGTCCTACCTGAAGGAGGGTCTGTCCGCCGTAACCGAACCATTCGTGCGCATCAAAATGACGACCCCGGTCAAGCCGGTCGAGTTCAATGGCCAGCAGGAAGCTGATTCCGACGAGTCCATGGACTACCGATACCTGCTCGTGCCGATGCGCTTTAACAACTGAAATCCCTGAATTTCCAACGATTCGCTAATGCACATCTCCCGTCTCGCACTCGACCACTACCGCTCATGGAGTCAGGTAGTGGTCGATTTCGTACCAGGCGTGAATATCCTGTTCGGCAAGAACGGTCTGGGCAAAACCAATCTGGTGGAAGCCGTCGAAGTGCTGTCCACCGGATCGAGCCATCGCGCGTCCAGCACGTTGCCGTTGATCGAACGCGGGCAGACCACGGCCACCATCCGCGCGAACGTCGCTGATGATGCCGGTCAAACCACTACGTATGAAGCGTCGATTCATGCGCGTGGTGCCAACCGAGCCCGCATCAACTCGGGGTCGTCGCTGTATCTGCGCGATATCATCGGCAAGATTCCCAGCGTTTCCTTCACTCCCGAAGATCAGCGGTTGGTGTCCGGCGATCCGGGAGCACGCCGCGTCATGATGAATCAGGCTGCGGCTCTGCTCGAGCCCGGATACATGCAGACGTTGCAACAGTTCACGCGCATCGCCAAACAGCGTGCCACATTGTTGAAGCAATTGAATGCCAATGTCAACAATGGCCAGCCGATGGATGCGGTTCTGAGCGGTTTGGAAATCTGGACCGGCCAGTTCATCGAAGCCGGTGTGGCGTTGACCCGTATGCGCGCTCATGTGATCGGTCTGCTTGCCGAGCCATTTGCCGCGATTTACGCCGACTTGGCCGGTGCCGGCGAGCAGGTGACGCTCACATATGCGCCTTCATTCGACGAAGTGCTGATGTTCGACGATCCGCATCCGCAGATTAGCGAGCATTTCCAACGCATCTACCCTGGTGAAGTGGCTCGCGGCGTGAACCTTATCGGTCCGCAGCGCGATGACATGAACCTTGAGTTGGGCGGTATTCCCGCCCGCGAGTTCGCTTCGAACGGCGAGATGTGGACGATGGCGTTGGCCTTGAAAATGGCATTGTTTGAAATCGTGCGTGACCGGTTGGGATTGCAGCCGATTGTGATTCTCGATGATGTGTTCGCCCAGCTTGACGACAGCCGGCGCACGCAGATTCTTGATTTCGCCAGAAAACAGGATCAGGTGCTGATTACCGTGGCCGCTGAAGGCGATGTGCCCGACTATGAATCGGCCCATCGCATCGACGTGGCCGCACTGGACGAACCAGCTTCCGTGATATTGCCAACTCTGGGCAATTTGTCCAATTCGCGGGAAAATGAGAGTTTGGGTGGGTATGACGAAAAAACCGCGGTGGACAGCGCGTCCGTAGAACGGAAAGTGTCATGAACCCGCCGATCGCCCGCCAACTCAACCTGGACGAGACCAAACTGCCGGCCGAAATATTCGAGCGGCTCTCCCGTCGCGGGGCGACCTTGAAGGACTACAGACGCCGCCGTGAAGAGGCCATCGAAAACTTCGGCAAACCGGGGCGCGATCCGGCTGAACTGGGCAGCGTGATGACCACCATCGCCGGCAACGGCGTCTGGACGGCGAATATGAAGCTTGCGCAATTGCGCAACCATTGGGACCAAGTGGTGGGTCAGGCCATCGCCAGCCATTCGGCAGTCGCCGATTTCACTGACGGCGTACTGACCATCCGCGCCGAATCCACGGTCTGGGCCACGCAGCTGACCTACCTTATCCCCCAACTCACCGATACCATCCGTCGCAATCTCAAAGGATTGACCATCACCGAGATTCGCGTGACCGGCCCGGCCGCCGGATACACACGCAAATGGGCTCGGCGGCGGTAGCCAAGATACCAAACAAATTCGCAGAAGCCTCGCTATGGCGCTCGTCGGGTTAGACGAGTAAAATCACATGCAGTATGGTCAAATGGCTAGAAGAGCCCTTTACGGGCCTCGTAAGCCATATCACCTCCGTGAATGACCTTCATGACGGAGGTTGACCCTGTAGTCACGGAAGGAAGCCTGTTGGCAGACGAAACCAGCAAAGAGGAGCAGCTGAAGGCGGCTGCGGAACGCATCAACAATGCGGAATTGACCGAAGGCGAACTTGACGAATCCATGGCCCCCGAGCATTATGAGGCCTCCGATCTGAGGGTGCTCGAAGGACTCGAGGCCGTGCGTATCCGCCCCGGTATGTACATCGGTTCCACCGGCCCGCGCGGTTTGCACCACCTAGTCTATGAGATCGTCGACAACTCGGTCGACGAGGCGCTGGCCGGATACGCCAGCCATATCGAGATCACCATTCTGCCGGACAACGGCATCCGCGTGGTGGACGATGGTCGAGGTATCCCGGTCGATGAGGTGCCCGGCGAGGGCGTCTCTGGTGTGGAGACCGTGATGACCAAGCTGCACGCCGGCGGCAAGTTCGGCGGCGGCGGTTATGCAGTGTCCGGAGGTCTGCACGGCGTGGGCATCTCCGTGGTCAACGCACTCTCCACCCGCGTGGACATCGAAGTGCGCCGTCAGGGCTTCCACTGGACCCAGACGTACATCGACCAGCACCCCACCGCGCCCTTGAAGCAGGGCGAGCCGATGACCGAAGGCGAGTCCACCGGTACGTCCGTGACTTTCTGGGCCGACCCGAAGATCTTCGAGACCACCATCTACGACTTCGAGACGCTGCGTTCCCGTTTCCAGCAGATGGCCTTCCTGAACAAGGGCCTCAAGATCAGCCTGACCGACGAGCGTGAGAATGACCAGGCCGGCGACGAGGTGGCCGGCGACGCCGCGGACGAGCCCGGCGCAAAGCACCAGACCGTCACCTACCAGTACCTCAACGGCATCAAGGACTATGTCGACTACCTGGTCAAGGTGCGCAAGGCCACGCCGGTGGAAGAGGACGTCATCAGCTTCGAGGCCGAAGACCTGAAGCTCGGCATCTCCGCCGAACTCGCCATGCAGTGGACCACCGCCTACTCCGAGGCCGTGCACACCTTCGCGAACACGATTTCCACCACCGAGGGCGGCACTCACGAGGAGGGCTTCCGCGCCGCGCTGACCTCGCTGGTCAACCGTTACGCGCGTGACAAGGGCATCCTCAAGGACAAGGACGAGAACCTCTCCGGCGACGACGTGCGTGAAGGCCTGACCGCCGTGATCTCCGTCAAGCTCACCAACCCGCAGTTCGAAGGCCAGACCAAGACCAAGCTCGGCAACTCCGAGGCCAAGACCTTCGTGCAGCGCGTGATGACCGACAAGCTCGGCGACTGGTTCGACGCCCACCCGAACGAGGCCAAGAACATCATCCAGAAGGCCATTGAGGCCTCCCGCGCCCGTCTGGCCGCCAAGAAAGCCCGCGAGAACACCCGCCGCAAGTCCATCTTCGAGTCCGCCGGCATGCCCGACAAGCTCAAGGACTGTCAGTCGAACAACCCGGAAGAGTGCGAGCTGTTCATCGTGGAGGGTGATTCCGCAGGCGGCTCCGCCATCCAGGGCCGCAACCCGATCACGCAGGCCATCCTGCCGCTGCGAGGCAAGATCCTCAACACCGAGCGCGCCAGCCTGGACCGCATGATGAAGTCCGACACCATCGAATCGCTGATCACCGCGGTCGGCGGCGGCTACGGCGAGGACTTCGACATCTCCAAGGTCCGCTACCACAAGGTCATCATCATGGCCGATGCCGATGTGGATGGTGCGCATATCGCCACCCTGAACCTGACGCTGTTCTTCCGCTACATGCGCCCGATGATCACCGCCGGCTACGTGTACGTGGCCATGCCGCCGCTGTACCGCCTGAAGTGGACCAAGGGCCCGCACGACTTCGTGTACACCGACGCCGAGCGCGACCGCGTGCTCGCCGAAGGCAAGGCCAACGGACGCCAGCTGCCCAAGGGCGAAGGCATCCAGCGCTACAAGGGTCTGGGCGAGATGAGCTACCAGGAGCTATGGGAGACCACCATGGACCCCGAGCACCGCATTCTGAAGCAGGTGCACATCGAGGACGCCGCCGCGGCCGACGAGACCTTCTCGATGCTGATGGGCGATGAGGTCGAACCCCGCCGCCTCTTCATCCAGCGCAACGCCAAGAACGTGCGTTGGATCGATGCGTAACGGAATCCTCCAACCTCCCTCGTCAGAGGGAGGTACACAACGGACTTAGACAACTAAAGGAACAACAGTGGCAGATGAAAACAACACCGGCGACGAGCAGTTCACGCCGGACGGCTCGATGGAGCCGTTGAGCCCGCAGGAGGCGGACACTACCGACTACGGCCTGATGGACACCGGCGAACGCATCCAGCGCAAGGACCTGCAGCAGGAGATGCGCGAGTCCTATCTGGCGTATGCCCTCTCCGTGATCGTCGAGCGCGCCCTGCCGGACGTGCGCGACGGTATGAAGCCCGTGCATCGCCGCGTGATCTACGCGATGTACGACGGCGGCTACCGCCCCGATCGCGGCTACAACAAGTGCTCCCGCGTGGTCGGCGACGTGATGGGTAAGTACCACCCGCACGGCGACTCCGCCATCTACGACACTTTGGTGCGTATGGCCCAGTCCTGGTCGATGCGCAACATGCTCGTCGACGGCCAGGGCAACTTCGGCTCCCCCGGCGACGACCCGGCCGCCGCCATGCGTTACACCGAATGCCGTATGGCCCCGCTGGCCATGGAAATGGTGCGCGACATCGACAAGGACACCGTCGACTTCGTGCCCAACTACGACGGCAAGACCCAGGAGCCGACCGTGCTGCCGGCCCGCTTCCCGAACCTGCTCGTCAACGGCTCCGCCGGCATCGCCGTCGGCATGGCCACCAACATCCCGCCGCACAACATGCGCGAGGTGGCGGACGGCGTCCACTGGGCGCTCGACCACCCGGACGCCAGCCGCGAGGAACTGCTGGAAAACCTGATCCGCATCATCAAGGGACCGGACTTCCCCACCGGCGCCACCATCCTCGGCCACAAGGGCATCGAACAGGCCTACCGCACCGGCCGTGGCCTGATCACCATGCGTGCCGTGGTCAACACTGAGGAGATCAACGGCCGTATGTGCCTGGTGGTCACCGAACTGCCCTACCAGGTCAACCCGGACCGCCTCGTCGTCTCCATTCGTGAGGCCGTGCGCGACGGCAAGATCCAGGGCATCGCCGACATGCGCGACGAGACCTCCGGCCGTACCGGCCAGCGCCTCGTGCTCGTGCTCAAGCGCGACGCCGTGCCGAAGGTGGTCCTGAACAACCTGTACAAGCACTCCCAGCTGCAGCAGACCTTCGGCGCCAACATGCTGGCGCTGGTCGACGGCGTGCCGCGCACGCTGAGCCTGGACGCCTTCATCCGCCATTGGGTGAACCACCAGCTCGACGTGATCGCCCGCCGCACCGCGTACCTGAAGCGCGAGGCCGAAGAGCGCGACCACATCCTGCAGGGCTATCTGAAGGCCCTCGACATGCTGGACGAGGTCATCGCCCTCATCCGTGCCTCCGAAGACACCGACACCGCACGTACGGGCCTTATGGGGCTGCTGGACATCGACCAGGTGCAGGCGGACGCCATCCTGGCCATGCAGCTGCGCACGCTGACCCGCATGAACCGCGACAAGATCGTGGCCGAGCATGAGGAATTGCAGCGCAAGATCGCCGACTACATCGACATCCTCGCCAAGCCGGAACGCCAGCGCAAGATCATCGGCGACGAGCTCGACGAGATCGTCGCCAAGTACGGCGACGACCGCCGCACCAAGATCCTGCCGTTCTCCGGCGAGATGAACGTCGAAGACCTGATCGCCGAAGAGAACGTGGTGGTCACCGTGACCCACTCCGGCTTCATTAAGCGCACCAAGGCCGACGAATACCGCTCCCAGCACCGCGGCGGCAAGGGCATCAAGGGCACCAAGCTGCGCGAGGACGACGTGGTGGATCACTTCTTCCTGACCTCCACGCACAACTGGCTGCTGTTCTTCACGAACAAGGGCCGCGTGTACCGCATCAAGGCCTACGAGCTGCCCGAGGGCTCGCGCGACTCCAAGGGCCAGCACGTGGCCAACCTGCTGCAGTTCGCGCCTGATGAGTCCATCCAGACCGTGCTGTCCATCCCGAACTACGAGGTGGCCAAGTATCTGGTGCTCGCCACCCGTTCCGGCAAGGTCAAGAAGACCCCGCTGGCCGAGTACGATTCCCCGCGCCAGGGCGGCCTGATCGCCGTGCGCCTCATGGCCGACGAGAACGGCGAGAACGCCGACGAGCTCATCGGCGCCGCGCTGTGCAACGCCGAGGACGACATCATCCTGGTCTCCAAGCTCGGCATGAGCCTCAAGTTCCAGGCCGACGACGAGCAGCTGCGCCCGATGGGCCGCCAGACCGCCGGCGTGCAGGGCATGAAGTTCCGTAACGACGACAGCCTGCTGGCCATGGATGTGGTCCCTGGCGACTCCGACAAGGACCTGTTCGTGGTCACCAACGAGGGCTTCGCCAAGCGCACCGCCATCAGCGAATACCGTCTGCAGGGCCGCAATGGCCTGGGTATCAAGGCCGTGCAACTGGTCGAGGGCCGTGGTGCTCTGGTCGGCGCGCTCGTGGTGTCCGAAGACGATCAGGTTATGGCCATCATGAAGTCCGGCAAGGTGATTCGCTCCAACGTGGACGAAGTCAAGCGCACCGGGCGCAACACCCAGGGCGTGACCTTTGCCAAGCCCGACAAGGGCGACACGATTCTCTCCATCGCCCGTAACGAGGAGAAGGACGAGCCCGAGGATGGCGGCGATGCCGCGGCGAACGGCACCGCCGAGACCGCACAATCCGGCGAGAATGTGAACAACGCGGACGAGGCGTGAGCAGCGTCCTGAAAAGCTGGTAGCCTCGCATACAGCAGAGGCTACCGCCAAGCCTGTTAAGGAGAAACGATGAGCGAGAATCTCGAAGACAACGAGCCCCGGATCATACCGCCGGCAGTCGGCAATACGCAGAACGAGCATGTCGAGCCGCTGATCGGTACTGAGCACGCTCCCCGCGTGGCACGCTCCGTGTCCAGCGATCCGGAAGAATCCGCGTTGCCTTCTTCAGGTGCCGCCACTCCCGTGCGTCCGGCACCTCGCCGTAGCGCCCCCAGGGCTCGCCGCATGAGCTTGTCGCTGACCCGCGTGGATGCTTGGTCCGTGGCCAAGGTGACGTTCATGCTGTCCATCGCCGTGGCGATTATTCAGGTCGTTGCCTCCGCGATCGTATGGGTGCTGCTTGATGTGGTCGGTGTATTCAGCCAGATTACGCAGATTGTGTCTTCCACCGGTCTTGATGCAGGCGGTTTCGATCTCAAGAACGTGTTGTCCCTTACCACCGTGGTCTCCGGCGTCACCATCTTCTCGATTGTCGAAGTGGTGATCTTCACTCTGCTGGCCACCATTGCGGCACTGATCTACAACGTGGTCAGCTCTCTGGTCGGCGGTGTGCACGTTACGCTCGGCGACGACTGATATAGCTATACTGACGGAACTCCCCTCAGTGAACCGCACCCCGGTTGTTGGACTGAAGTAATTCAGATTCGATGATCGGAGGTGCGGTTTCTTATGTGTGGGGATCGCAGGCGTCGTTGCTGGGCCGAGACTTGGGACTCCGGCGACGCTGGGGGTGGCAGGCGTCGGTGTTGGGACAGATTTTGTATCTCTGACGACGCTGTGGAGGGCTTATCGTCGTCAGCGGTACAGATCTTGGAGTTCTGCCGACGCTGAGGGTGCGTTCTGTGTCGTATGCGTCCAATTCTTGGCCCTCTGCCGACGCTGGGCACAGCAAGCGTCGTTGCTGGGCCAAGTTTTGGACTGCCGCCGACGCAGAGAATGCACACAGCGGTGTTGGTCTGCCAGCGTGTGGCAGCTTGGCGCCGTTGAGGAAGGTCTATGTGGTGTGGTTCCGCCAAAGGACTGGCAGGTTGGCGCTACTGAGGGGACTTTATGGGCTCTTCCGGTTTTGGCGTGTAGGGGCCGTGCGGTTTCATTCACTTTTTCAATCACACACCGAATCAAACCGCACGGCCCCTACGCACCAAAATGCGAAGAGCCGGTTTCGCTAACTAGTGCCTATATGCCTGCAATCAGGCTGATTTGTGCTGTCAGGCTGGCTGGCGTCAGCGGTTGATCTGCCGATGTTGCTGCTCGTCAGTCTGGACTGTTGGGCTTTCGTTTTGACAGCGGAAGGAAGATCCTCCTCGCGGTAGGGCAACAATTATCAGTATCATAATTAAGGTAATCGTGATTACATTAACCATGATACTCTTATTATTGGGCAGTAGGCGGATCGGAGGGCTGCAATGTTTGTCGCACGAGAGCACGAGTTACAAGTGCTGGAAAAGCTGTTTACCAGCGATTCGTTCGAAATGGTGGTGCTGTACGGTAGACGGCGTGTAGGGAAAACGGCGTTGATCGACGAATTTGTCAAAGATAAACGCGTGCTGTACTTCACGGCCATACAGCAAAGCGCCAAGATGAATCTTGAAGATTTCTCAAGAGCGGCATTGTCGTTCTTTGGTATGCCGGATTCCACCCCGTCGTTTGGCGGGTGGTCTGATGCGTTATCGTTTGTTGCTGAACGTGCTGCACAGACTGACGAACGTATGGTGTTCGTATTCGATGAGTTCCCTTATGCAGCTGCCGCCGAGCCAGCATTACCCTCCATGTTGCAGATAGCAATTGACCATGGATTCCTCGCCACAAAAGTGACGATGATTCTATCCGGTAGTAACGAGGGATTCATGGAAAACGACGTATTGGGGCGTAAAAGCCCGCTATACGGGCGTCGTACAGCACAGATTCGACTCCTGCCATTCGACTATGCGGATGCGGCAAAATTTCTAACGAACACATCTCCGCAAGAACTGGTCCAATACTATGCGACTTTCGGCGGTACGCCATATTATCTGGCCCGTATACAGGAAGCCGATGGCTTTGAATCCAATGTGCTGCGCTTGATGTTCGACAACTTGGGCGTACTGCGTGAGGAACCTATGATGCTGTTGCGTCAGGAGCTTCGTGAACCGGCATCGTATTATTCGATATTGCAATCTATTGCGGGTGGTAATTCCTCGCCAAAGCTTATCGCTGAACATGCGGGTGTCGGATCTGATTCGATTGGAGCATATCTGAAAACGCTGGTCGATTTGCGCTTAATTGAGCGAAAAGTGCCGTTTGGTGAAGATCCGAGTAAATCGCGCAAGGGAATGTATGTGGTGAGCGATCCCTTCTTTGCATATTGGTTCCGCTTTGTGGGGCGCAACATGAGCATTTTGGATGGTAATATCAGCGAGGAGGTTACGAGCAGACTCGCTTTTGGACCAGCGTTTGATACCTATGTTGGTCAACAATTTGAGACGATTTGCCTGCAATGGCTTATTCGAAACAACGCTATGGGCAACCTCCCCTTTGTTGCCACTCAGTTCGGCAAATGGTGGGGCAATGATCCGATTGCTCACGAGCAAACCGATATCGATGTGATTGCTGCGGATTCGCTCGATAAAACGATTCTGTTCGGTGAATGCAAATGGCGTAATTCATTCAACGAAACGGAGGCTATTGAAAAGCTCCATCAGCGTGCTGGCTTAGTCCGCGGCTATCAGGCAGGTAATGCGTGGCTTATGCTGTTCACCAAGAATCCGGTGAGTGAGTCCACGCGAACCCGCTACATGGATGATGAACGAATGGTGTTCGTTTCCGCGGAAGAGTTATACACTGCGTGATGCATTACTGGGTGATTGTGACGCGGTATCTAGAGTCCTGCCGACAGCCACGTGGCAATTACGCCGAATCACGCACCACCAAATCGGTGTTCAGGTGCATCACGCGCGGTGAAGAGACTCCGTTGATGGCTTTGATGACCACGTCGGCCATGGTCCAGCGCGCTGATCCATGTGCTGATCGACGGTGGTGAGTTCCGGGGTTATGGAGGTGGAAGCTAAGTTGTTATCGGGCTTACGTATTTGGGGATAGCACTTGTTGCTCGTTGTACATATAGCAATGCCCTTGCCTCCTCACGGGGAAGCAAGGGCATTACGCTACTGCTTAGTACTGCTTAGTATTGCTCAGCACTGCTCAGCGATTGCTCAGCGGCAAGCGTCACAGCACGCCCTGGGCAACCATGGCGTTGGCGACCTTGACGAAGCCTGCGGCGTTGGCACCGAGCATCAGGTCACCCTCGTGACCGTATTCCTTGGCGGCGGCCAGGGAGTTGGCGACGATTTCTTCCATGATGGACTTGAGCTTGGCGTCGACCTCTTCGAAGGTCCAAGACAGGCGGTAGCTGTTCTGGCTCATCTCCAGGCCGGAGACGGCCACGCCACCGGCGTTGGCAGCCTTGGCCGGGCCGTACAGCACGCCGTTCTTCTGGTAGACCTCGATGGCCTCCGGGGTGGACGGCATGTTCGCACCCTCGACGACCACGGTCACGCCGTTGTCCACGAGCTTCTGTGCGGATTCGCCATCAACCTCGTTCTGGGTGGCGCACGGCAGAGCGATGTCGCCCTTGACGGTCCACACGCCCTTGCTGCCCTCGTGGTACTCGGAGCCCGGAACGCGCTCGGCGTATTCCTTGATGCGGCCGCGCTCGACTTCCTTGATCTGCTTGACGACCTCGACGTTGATGCCGTTCGGGTCGTAGATGTAGCCGTTGGAGTCGGAGACGGTGACGACCTTGGCGCCCAACTGCTCAGCCTTCTGAGCGGCGTAGGTGGCCACGTTGCCGGAGCCGGAGATCACGACGGTCTTGCCCTCGAAGGAGTCGTTGCGCAGCACGCGCAGGGCTTCCTGGGTGTAGTAGCACACGCCGTAACCGGTGGCCTCGGTGCGGGCCAGGGAGCCGCCGAATTCCAGACCCTTACCGGTCAGGACGCCGGAGTACTCGTCGCGGATGCGCTTGTACTGGCCGAACAGGTAGCCGATCTCACGACCACCGACGTTGATGTCGCCGGCGGGAACGTCGGTGAACTGGCCGATGTGGCGGCTCAGCTCAGTCATGAAGGCCTGGCAGAAGCGCATGACCTCAGCGTCGGACTTGCCCTTCGGGTTGAAGTCGGAACCGCCCTTGCCGCCGCCCATCGGCAGCGTGGTCAGGGAGTTCTTGAGAATCTGCTCGAAGCCAAGGAACTTGACGACGGACTCGGTCACGGTCGGGTGGAAGCGTAGTCCGCCCTTGTACGGGCCAATGGCGGAGTTGAACTGGATACGGTAGCCGCGGTTCACCTGAACCTTGCCCTCGTCGTCAACCCAGGCCACGCGGAACTTGATGGTGCGCTCCGGCTCGACGATGCGCTCCAGTACACCGGCCTTCTCGTACTCCGGGTGCTTCTCGACAACCGGCTGCAGGGTCTCGAAGACCTCGCGAACGGCTTGCAGGAACTCCGGCTGATCGCCGTCACGGGCAACGACCTGGTCGTAGACACGCTTGATGTACTCGTCAGTGAGCATGATTCTCCTCGATTTGCTAGGGAATTAAGACGGTTTTATTCTATGCGCGCAGGCCCTTGCTGCATAGAGTCTCGCTCGGATAACGGGAAAGCTATCGGCGTGGTTATGGGGTGGTTCAAGTTTCCGTTTGTTAGATTTTTCGGCGATTGCTGGATGTCTGTCTGTGCGTGAATCGGGTCGAAATGGAAGCTGCATCACACCGAAGGTGCGTTCATATAGTGGACATAAAGGTGGACTTGGGTGATGTCGGATGTGCCCGTTGGGAATCGTGCGCCGTAGGGGCCGAGGTCTTCGGCGCGCAGGTTACCGGGTTCGCGGTCAGTGCGCGAAGTAGGTCTGCAGAATCATCGTGGTCTCGGTGCTTACCGGCACCGTGCGGTGGATGAGATTGAGCAATTCCTCAAGGGCGGTGGGGGAGGCCACGCGTACCACCAGTACGAAGCTGGGGGCGCCGGCCACCGAATAGCAGGAGACGATGCCGTCGATATTGTTCAGCTTGTCCGGAATCGAGGATTCGGCTGAGTAGTCGAGCGGGGTCACGTTGACGAACGCGCTGATGGGCAAGCCGCGCTGCTCTTGGTCGATGATGGCCTTGTATCCCTTGATGATGCCGCGCTTCTCCAGCTTCTGCACGCGCGACTGGGCGGCGGAGACGGACAGTCCGGTCGCCTGGGCCAGTTGCGCGAGCGTGGCGCGGCCGTCGGCCTCCAGCATGGTGAGGATGCGCTGGTCGGTCTCGTCAATCGCGGTCATGGTGTCTTCTCCGTTCGTTGTGCTCTGTGTTCACTGTACCTGTTGCCGGAATGCGATGGCTTTCCGATTTTGCCTGGTAATTTCAGTAGTTCTTCCTGTGTTTTCTGTTGTGTGGTGGAATGTTTACGTTTAAAGTCCTAATTGGATGTAATAATTCCTTCTGAAATAAGAGAACGACGAAATAATTCCATTGAGGAGGGATGATATGCAGAAGTTTTCCAACATGTCTCTGTCCGAAGTTGCATCTGCTGCTGCGCCTGCTGCTATGCCTGCTGCCGGTCGGGTTGCTGTGCCGACCGCCGAGCCCGCGAGCCTGTCCGCCGAAGCCCTGAATATCCCGCGCTCCGGCATCCGAGACGTATTCGACCGTGTAGAGCGCGTGCCTGACGCGATTTCACTGACCGTGGGGGAGCCCAGCGCCACGGCCGCGCCGCATATCGTGGCGGCCGCTTGCGAGGCCGCACAGGCTGGCCGCACTCGGTACACCAACGTGCTCGGCGTCCCCGAATACCGCAAGGCCGTGGCCGATTACTCCGCCCGTGTGAAGGGACTCACTTATGATCCCGAAACCGAGATTCAAGCCGTTGACGGTGCCACGATTGGCCTGTTTCTGGCGCTGAAAGCCGTGGTAGGCACCGGCGATGAAGTGATTATTCCCTCGCCGTTCTTCACTTCCTATGACGCCGAAGTGATGCTGTGCGGCGGCCGCCCGGTCACCGTGGCGCTGCGTCCGGAGCACGGCATGCGCGTGAACGCGGCGGACATCGAAGCGGCGATCACCCCGCGCACCCGCGCCGTAATCATCAACTCACCGGGCAATCCGACCGGCGCGGTAACCTCTGCCGCCGAACTGGCGCGTATTGCCGAAGTATGCAAGCAGCACAATATTTGGGCCATCTCCGACGAGGTTTACCATCCGTTCGTGTTTGGGGAAACGTTCGGGGAAACGCTTGGGGGAGAGGCAGCCGTGGCACCATCGATCGCCGCGGTGCCGGGCATGAAAGAGCGCACCATTGTGGTGGAAAGCCTGTCGAAAACCTATGCGATGACCGGCTGGCGCATCGGCTACCTGCTGGCACCCGAAGCGGTCATCGAACAGACCGGCAAAATCGCCGAACTCATGCACTCCTCGGTGAACTCCTTGGCGCAATACGCAGGCGTGGCAGCACTGGCCGGTCCGCAGGATCATGTGGCCGCCATGCGCGAGGAATACCGCGCCAAGCGCCAGATCGTGCTGGACGGTCTGGCCGGATGCCCGGTATTGCGCTTGATTGAACCGCAAGGTGCGTTCTACGCCTTTGTGGACGTACGCCTGACTGGCCTTGACTCCGGTGAATTCGCAGACCGTCTGCTGGACGAAGAGCACGTGGCCGTGGTCCCCGGCGAGGCCTTCGGCGAGGAGGGGCGCGGCTTCGTGCGCCTCTCCTACGCCGGAGATGCCGGCGAGCTGCGTGAGGGCGTCGCCCGTCTGCGCGCATTCGCCGAACGGGTATGGAACCCCATCACCGGACACCACACCGCCACTTATCACCCCATGGAGGTGTTGGCCTGAGGCTTAAAGCGAGGCTAGGCCGCCAATTCAGACTCGTCGGCGCGAGCGATGGCCTGCTCGTAATCCTTGGTGCCTTTGAACACTTCCTTGGTCCACGGGTTGATGCCCTGCTTCTTGGCGCGTAGCAGGATGTAGCCAAGTGCCAGCACATTGGCCGCCAACGCGATTAACGAGACTGCAAGGTTCACATTCGGATTGTTCACGGACTGGGTGGAGAACATGGAATAGTCCTGGAACATCGGGAACACCTGCGCGAACATGCACCAGATGGCCAGCGTGTTGGCGCGGTTCTGAATCCAACCGCCCTTGTTCCAGAAGAAGTTGGCCACGGTGGGTGCCAGCAGCAGCGCCAGGCCGCAATACCAGGCGTGGGTGGGCAGGCAGTTGTAGGTGTAGCAGAAGTTCCACAGGTCGTAGGCCACGATGAACACCCAGGTCATGTCCGGCCAGAGCATGTCGTCCTTCTTCTTGGAGGCGTAGATGCCGAACCAGCCGGTCATGCAGAAGATGTTGAGCAGGCCGGCCACGCCGTTGAAGACGTTGTGCCAGCCACCGTACAGGGTCACGCCTTCGGTGGAGATCCACGTGGTGCCCCAGCCGCGGATGGCGGATTCGAAGTCGGACACTACGGCAATGAGGATGTTGATGGCCACGATCACGAACGGGAAGCACTTGAACCAGTGCGATTTGCCGATGGATCCCCACTTGTATTTGAGGGCCATGAAACCGATGCAGCCGATGGTGGCCGCGTACAGCTTGGCATAGTGGAACCAGCTGGTCATGTGTACGTAGGTCGGGTTGTTGAGGGCCCAGTCGGCACCCATGGCGGCGGCCGTGTAGATGGTGATGAAGTAGACGGTCAGCACGGCCGGTATGACGAGGAAGGCGATAACGCCACCGGTTTTGGTGCGGCGGGCCAGTTCGTTGGCGCCGATAAGACAGCAGAAGACGAGTATCCATCCGATCCATTGGTAGATGGCGTTGTCGCCGTAGACCTGAAACAGCATAAGCGGTCCTTTCCGTGTGTGCGCTGTGCGCCTCGCAGTCCTCCATTGGGTTGCTGAGACGCCTATAGACGCCGCTATGTTGACGCAGCGTCAATTTCTCTCACGGCACAGTCTAGCCTCAAGTTGACATCGCGTCAAAACAACCGCATTAAGGCTGCCGCGTTTCGTATCGTTACGCGTAGGGGCTGGCTGAGGCGTAATGCTGAAGAGTAACATTGAAGCAATGGCAATCAAGCCGATTTGAGGAAGAGAAGCACACGATGGCGTACTGCGGCCACTGCGGAAATAGAGTTGATAGGCCGGCACGATTTTGCCCGGCATGTGGAGCGTCTGTAGACAGCGCACCGGTTGCGTCTGTACCAGTGCCGGCCGCATCGTCAGCCGTACCGACTGCGTCGATACCGGCACCTGCTGTGCCAGCGCCTTCAGTACCACCATCGATACCAGCCGCGCCGGTTGCCCCATCGGTTTACGCCGCGCCCGCTGCCCCACAGCCGGCACCAACTGCTCCTTTGCCAGCTTTGCCGATTCCCGCTCCTGCCGCATATCAGGCGACTGATGCAACCGCCGTCCTGGCACCGCCGCGCAAATCCAGCAAGAAGCTGATCGCCGTTCTCTGCGCATTGCTTGCGACGATTCTGGTGGCGGCCTTGGCATTCATCGTCCCCAACTTCACCGCCGTCAAAGCGATGCTGGGCTTCCAGCCCACCAATCCGCTGGTCGTCACCTTCGACGCGATCAACTCGCTGTCCACTCTGCGCAGCACCAAATACGAACTCAGAACCCACAGCAGCACTGACGACTCCCTTGACGCGCGGATGTCTGGCATGTATTCGCTGGGGCAAAACCACCAATGACTCCTCCGCGTCTGTGACCATCAAGACAGATGAACAGGCAACAACCCTCGCTTGGCACAAAGGCGCATTCGCCGGGAAAAACGTTTGGTATGATGACGACCCCTACTACATCTACTACCCGGCCGACCAATATGAAGATGACTTAAGGAACGGCGTTGGTAGTGATGTGGCGGACTTGATATTGAACGTCAAGGATGCGTTGGTCAAGAACGGTGCTTGGGACATCACCGGCGCGGAGCGAACGTTCTACGATCAGCTGGACAAGATGAACGACGATGGGTACTCGAACGACATCGACCGGGCCAAGGGCACGAAAACGTCTGCCGAGGTGAAGGCCGAGGCCAGCAAATTCATCCAACAATATCTCGGCGTGGAGCTGGAAGATAAGAATGTGCGCAGCCAGCTGTTCCCGAATACATCGTCTGCCAAGTCTGCCGGCAACACGCAGCTCTCGTATCAAATCGATGTCAAGGCATTGGCCCAGCACTTTGTGAATTACTGGATCAGCCATGAAGCGCAGTATCCGCATCTGAAATCATGGGTGATTCAGCAGATCGAGGATACCGGTGTGGGCGATGCTGAAGGCGAGTACCGTCAGGCGCTCGACAATGTGCGCAACTGGGACTTCGGCACGGATGAAGAGCCGGATATGCCGACTATCACCGTGGATCTGAACTACGGCAGGAAGCGTCTGATGAGCTCGATTGCCGTAAGCGTGTCCGGCAAGGACGAATACGGCGACTCCTACAAAGGTTCGCTGTCGTTGACGCTCAGCCAGCAGAACGCGGTGTCTGTGGACGACCCCGATTTGACTGATACGGTGAGCAAAGCCAAGGACAACAACGAGCTGGATCTGTCTTGAGCAGAATCAGAATGTGCGGAACGCCGTGAACAGATCATCGACGTGACGTCGCATGTGATTCACAGAACGGGTTTTGGGGCTTTTCCGTTCGTCAGGTAGCCGAAGCATGCGGATTGACCGAGCCGGCGGTCATATACCATTTCAAGAACAAAGTCGGCTTGCTGATTGCCGTGCTGGAGCATCGTGATCGGGAAGACATGGCTACGTTTGCCCATTCTCTTGGCGTTGAACCTGAGGATATGTGGAGCGGCAACGCGCAGTTCGGCATTCGTGATATCTGTGCTGCCCTTATGGAGCGCAATGCGGCTCAGCCAGAGATGGTGCGGTTGTATATACCGTGCTACAAGGCGAATCGTTGAACGAGCATCATCCTGCCTATGAGTATTACCAAAAACGAGAACATCGCGTGATGGACACCTTAACCCGAGCAGTCGAGCGTGACGGTTTGGCAGATCCTCGTCGCGAGGCGCGGACTGCTTTGTCGATGATGAACGGCATTCGGGTCCGTTTGGCTCAGGGATCGGGCATCGGTCGATTTAGTGGCCGATTGGAATGCCTATGCCGACTTCCGGTGGCCTCGACAGTCGTGAGGCAATAAGACTTTTCTCGTGAGATACGCTATCGGCGTGTCGTCATCTTTTTGTTGCAATACGCAGAAAATGCAAGAACAAAAACCCTTGGAATCGGACTGATTCCAAGGGTTTTGTTGTGTCTGTGGAGCTAGCCGGGTTCGAACCGGCGACCCTCTGCTTGCAAAGCAGATGCGCTACCAGCTGCGCTATAGCCCCGTGAGAAAAAAAGAGCGGCTCGCGGCCGCTTCATTTTTCCTGTGGGCCCGGGAGGACTTGAACCTCCGACCTCATCCTTATCAGGGATGCGCTCTAACCAGCTGAGCTACGGGCCCGATCCATACGCTTCAAAAGCGCACAAGTGATTACAATACCATTGAACGGCGGTATGTCAATAACGGCGTGTCGCGATTGTCGCTTGCGCCATGATTGCCGGCGCAGCGGAGCATGACGAGTGCGATGAGGCTGTTCGCGTGGTGGAAGCCGTAGGCCATGCGGATGGTGACCTTGATCCTGTTGTCGGACGCCTCGAGCCTGGCGTTGGAGTAGCCCAGCTCGATGGTCCTGAGGATGTCGGGCCACGACGGCGAATCTTCCGGGATGGCTTGCCGCTCTCGTACAACTGCACGATCTGCCGTTTGAACGCCTCGTCGTAGTGGCGGGGATGTTTCGGGTCGGCCATCGTCGGCCTCCAATCTCATGTCATTCGTCCCTCATCGGACTGTCTAATACGTTGTAGCCAATCCACGGCGTCACATCGTCAGGCTGTCCGGGTCGAGGAGGAAATCGTAGACGCTCATCGTGAGGATGCCGTGCTCGTCGCGGACGGGTTTGACCACGTCGCGTACGAGGACGATCTTCTGGAAGCTGTCGTCGATCTCGAGCAGCGAGGCTTCTCCTGCGCGACCTTCTCCGGTGTGGGCAGTTGGTACGCGGATTGGTCAGGGCGCCGATGGAGGAGGCCAGCACGTCGACCAGGTCGTCGAGCTCCTGCGACCTGCGCAGCCCGTTGCGCATGCGCAGCAGCCCGTTGATCACCCCGTACAGACGGGGCGGCTCCTCGCCGCGCGTACGAACGCAGTTCATGAAGAATTACGAGTGATTCGTCGAAGTCTTCGGCGTTACGGCCGCCGCCTGAGCCAGGGCGGCGGCCACTTGTTCGTTGACGGCTCCCTGCTGTGCGATGGTGACGCGGATGCCTCGACTGGCATGCGCGTCCACGCCCGCACCGGCCCCCGCGTCGGCTCCGGTGGCGTCGGCGCTGATACGCAGGCTCGGCAGGAACGGCTTGCCGGCGGCCACACGGATGCCCTGTTCGGCCAGCAGTCGCAGCGCCGCCGGCTCGTCGCGCACCGGAATCCACAGATTCAGTCCGTCACCGGTATGCACGTCCAAACTTTGACGCAGCAGCAGCGCGTGCATCGTCTTTTGCCGGGTGGCGTAGATATGCCGGGCGTTGGTCACCGTGTGGAACGCCTCTTTGTCGGCCAGCATTTCATACAGAATCTCTTGCAGGAACCGGCTCACCCATCCCGATCCCAAGCGTCGTTGGGCGATAATCGCCTCCACGGCATCCTCCGGCCCAGACAGCGCAGCCAAGCGCAGATCCGGCCCGTGCGACTTCGAAAAACTGCGGATATGCACCACGTGTTGCGGCAATCGTTGCGCCAACGATGTCGCATACGCATTGGCCACATCGCCACTGTGATCGTCTTCCACAATCAGCGGCATACCAACGCCATTCGGGTAGTGCGCGAGCAGCACGTCCGCCAAAGCGTCGATGCGTTGCGGGCTGAAGCTGGCCCCGGTAGGGTTCTGGGCGCGCGGCTGCAGCAGGATCATACTGACCTGATGGCCGCCGTGCGGCACCGCCAGACGCTGCGATTCCAGCATGGTCAGCGCACGGTCGAGTGCGTCGGGCAGCATACCGAACCCGTCCATCGGCACGCCGAACGCCATCGCGCCATGTGCCTCGATCATGTCGAGAATCAGCGGATATTCCGGTGCCTCGGTAATCACAAAATCACCCGGCTGAACAAAAGCGTTCATGGTGTGCGCCAAACCGTCGCCCGCGCCGGATGCCATAGTCATCGCCTCCGGCTCATACGGCCAGTTGCGTCGCAAAATCTGTTCCAGCATGGGCAGGATGGTCGGCCCGTCGTATGAATTGACGAATGCCTTGTGCGTGCCGAGCTTGCCGAGAAACGGGCGGATGTCCGGCAGCAGCGAAAGGTCCGGCGTGCCCTTGGACAGGTCGATAATCGGTCGGTCCGGCGCGGTGGCCGGGGCTTCGGCCAGCAAGTCGCCGGCATCGTAGCGATGCGTGCGCGACTGCCGCAGTACGAATGTTCCGGCGCGCCCGCGGGAGCGCAGTATGCCGGACCTGGCGAGGGCATGGTAGGCACTGGAGACGGTGGCCGGACTGGTGCGTAGCAGTCGGGCGAGATCGCGTACGGTGGGCATGCGCTGGCCTTCCGCAAGTATGCCGGAGGAGGTCAGCGAGGTGACCGATTCGACGATGCGTTGCGGGGTGGCCGTCGCCTCGGTGGTGAGGATGAGTGAGGATAACTGGCCGGCATCAACGGCCAGGTCGTCGGTGGAACGCAGGGGAGCGGCCGTAATGCTTGGCTCATCGTTGTAGCCGACGGCATGTGCGGTTGTTGATGCGGTTGATGGCGATGGCGTATCCATGATCTGCCTCCCGGATCTTGGCGGCGAGCGTGATGAGCGCGCGTCTGCGTGAATGTTGCCGATTGCCGCCGGCTGATGATCGATGGCGGTTGCCGGCTTGTTGCTGGCTGCTTGACTGCCGATAGTAACGGTCACTGTGGCAACGGTAGTCAAATGTTAGCGCCGCATTGTGCAATGAGTATGTTTTTGAATAACATAAACATTACATAATCTGGATACAATTATTGTTCTTGTTCCTATGTTTCAAAATGATTTCGTATTCGCCACTACTGTAACATTATTAAATGTTCGAGTTTGACGCGAAATGTTCAACTCTCATAATGACATTCACAGCGCGTTGCTGCCCTGACCCGATCCACGGGAGACGGCATCGGGCACTTCGAGAAAATATCGAGGAAAGGACACATCATGGGGCATGATCTTTCGCAGGATGCGGAAATCTGGGACGACGCTTACAAGCTGGACCGCGCACACGTATTCCATTCGTGGCACGCACAGCGCAACCTGGATCCCACTGAAGTGGTAACCGGTCACGGCGTGTGGCTGAAGTACGGCGACGGCCGTGAAATGCTCGACTTCACCAGCCAGCAGGTCAACGTCAACATCGGCTACCAGCACCCGAAGGTGATCGAGGGCATCAAGAAGCAAGCGGAACTCCTGTGCACCGTCGGACCTGACTACGCGAACCTAGCCCGTGGCCGCGCCGCCTCCCTGGTGGCCCGCCGCGCTCCGGAAGGCTTCGACAAGGTGTTCTTCACCAACGCTGGCGCCGACGCCAATGAAAACGCGATGCGCGCCGCCCGCCTGTTCACTGGCCGCGACAAGATTCTGTCTTCCTACCGCTGCTACCACGGCAACACCGGTGCGGCCATCAGCGCCACCGGTGACTGGCGCCGTAAGCCCAACGACTACTCTCGCGGCCACGTGCACTTCTTCACCCCGTACCTGTATCGCTCCGAGTTCTCCGCAACCACCCAGGAAGAGGAGTGCGAGCGTGCGCTGGCTCACCTCGAGCACGTGATCCAGTTCGAGGGCCCGGACACCATCGCCGCCGTGCTGCTCGAATCCGTGCCGGGCACCGCAGGCATCATCATTCCGCCCAAGGACTACTTCAAGGGCGTGCGCGAGATCACCAAGAAGTACAGCATCCTGATGATCACCGACGAGGTCATGGCCGGCTTCGGCCGCACCGGCTTCTGGTTCGCACTCGACGACTACGACTACACGCCGGACATCATCTCCTTCGCCAAGGGCTGCAACTCCGGTTACGTGCCCGCCGGCGGCGTGATTATGAGCGACCCGGTGGCCCACCGCTTCGACGACATCGTCTTCCCCGGCGGCCTGACCTACTCCGGTCACCCGCTGGCCATGGGCGCCATCGTGGCCACCCAGGAAGCCATGGAAGAGGAGCACATCGTCGACAACGCCTACACCATCGGCAAGGACGTGCTCGGCCCGCAGCTCACCGCTCTGTACGACAAGCACCCGAAGATCGGCGAGGTTCGCGGCAAGGGCGTGTTCTGGGCCGTGGAAATGGTTGCCGACCGCACCACCAAGGAGCCGCTGGACGACGCCACGATGAAGCAGATCGTGGCCGAAGGCGACAAGCGCGGCCTGATTCTCGGCGTGCACAACAACCGCATCCACGTCACTCCTCCTTGCGTCATCTCCGCCGACGAGGCGACCCAGGGCGTCGAGATCCTCGACCAGGTGCTGACCGCGGCCGGTTGCTGATTGGGTGACTCAATGGCTCGGTGACGGTTTGTAGCCGTTGCCGACAGCACCGTTCATTGCTGATGGCGGCCCGTTCGGAACGTTAGGTTCCGGGCGGGCCGCCATCGTTGTCCGCCGTTGTGCGAGAATGACTTGCGTGCCTTATCGCCGTCGTCAATCCACCGCTCCGAAGTCCGGTGCGCCGAAATCCGTTCGGTCCGCTGCCGCCGGGCAGTCGTTGGATATTGATGGCATCCATCTGCACCTGACGCGCAAACCCATCAAAAACCTGTATCTGCGCATCAAACCGCCGAGCGGCCGCGTCGAAATCTCCGCACCGATGCGGATGAGCGAGAGTCGCATTGCGGATTTCGTCAAAGAGCGACATTCGTGGATTCTCGCCCAGCAGCAGCGCATGGCTGAGGCGCAACGGCGCTCCATCATGGCATTGAACGAGGGCGCCGGCTTCGAGAACGGAGGTCGTGGTGTAGCTGGTGCCAGCGGCCATGATGGAGGCGTTGCCGGTCGTCCGAAAACCGGTGATATCAGTCGTCCGGGAATTGGTGACGCCGGGCCAGGCCAAGCCGGTACGAATGTCCAACCGTATTTTGACCGCTCCCAAATCTGGACCGACGAACGCAAACGACAAGCGGCGGCCGCGATCAACGCCGCGTTGCCACAGCTGCTGGCCAAGTGGGGGCCGGTCGTCGGCCGGCAGCCCACGCATATCACGCTACGGGTCATGACCTCGCGCTGGGGATCGTGTACACCGCGAACCGGCCGCATCCGTCTGAACCTTCAATTGGGACTGATGGAACCGCAATTCCTGGAATACGTCTTGGTCCATGAGATGACGCATTTGTGGGAAAGCGGCCACGGTGCCGGATTCCAGCGCCGCATGACCGCCTACCTACCCGGCTGGAAGACGCTGCGCCGCGACCTCAACCGCCGCGTGGTGCTGTGACGATGACGGGTCAGGCTTCAGTGCCGGCGATGTGGCTGATGGCCTGATCGGATTCGTTCGCATGGTCCGAATGCGCCACCATCTCGATGGCCGCCGGACACCCGCTCACCGACGAAGACCGCTGGCCTTGGCTCGACACCATCGCCGCGTGGATCGACGAGCGCGTGGCCGCCGGCGAGCCCGCCGTGGTCACCTGCTCGGCGTTGAAGAAGATCTACCGCGACAAGCTGCGCCGTCAAGGCGTGGTGTTCGTCTACATGCAGGGCACATTCGACGAGGTGATGGAACGCCTTTCCCACCGCCAAGGCCACTTCATGAAGCCGAGCATGCTGCAATCCCAGTCCGACATTCTCGAAGAGCCGGGCGATGACGAAATTCACGTCAACGTACACATCGGCCAGGCCGATCCCGAACACGAGGCCATGGCCGTGGCCGGTGCCCTCGGCCTGTGAGCCATCTCTCGGCTCCCCTTAGTCTCACTTCGCCACACGTGCGGCGCATCGACGAACTCGAACGGCGCATCAGCGAACTTCAGCTGGAGCTGAAGCAGTGTGAAGGCCAGCAAGGGCGAACCGGATCGGTCCAAACGGGCTACTCAGGCCGACCAGCCCAGCCAGTCCGTTCAGACCGACCTAACTGATCAGAGCGGGCCCTCTGACCAGTCCGAACCATCTGACCGACATGTACTTGTTGACTAAGTGTGCGGCCCGTCATTCGTTATGGAACATGCCGGCCATGTATACAGGCAGGTAGGTTACATTCCCTTCGACTGAGACGTTGCACGGGCCAAGCACATAGCCTGTATTGAGATGGTATTCAGGGTGGGCGAGCACGTTGTCCATTGCGCGATGGCGTTTGTAGGATTTGCCGGACTTCACCTCAATCGGCAGCACGTGATCGTTGCGGTCTTGGATGAGGAAATCGAGCTCGCCAAGCTTCTTACTGTTGTAGTAGTACAGGTCAAATCCGTGAGCGCGTAGCTCTTGGGCCACCGCATTTTCATAGATTGAACCGTAGTTGATATCAGGGTTGCCGTCGAGTACGTCGAGCGCGGTTTTCTTGAGAAACGAGCCGGTAAGCAGACCCACGTCGTTGTAAAAGAGTTTGAAGAGGTTACGTTCCTTGCTCATCTCCAACGGTGTGCACGGTTCGTCCACGTTGTACGCGGCGACGGCTACATCCGCATTGACCAGCCAATCGAAATCGGAAGCAACCGATTGGAATCTCATGTTCTTTTCGATTTTGGCGAAGGTGAAGCGCTTGTTTGGGTTATTTAACTCGCTGGGCACCAAATCGTAGATAGCGCGGATATGCAGCCGGTCTTCTTTGCGCGCGTATTGGCTGATATCGCGGCGATATTCACGCTTTATGTTCTCTTGTATAGTGCGCACGTCCGCAACGCTGCCGTTTGCCACGAACGAGTCGACTGCGGCAGGCATGCCGCCGATGACCAGATATTTGGAGTATAGCTCCATGAGCCTTTGATGAATGAACTCATCCACTTCCTGGTGCTTGGCAAAGCATTCGGCAAGCATATCGAATACGTCGTTGCCGATATGCTGCGACCAGCAGAACTCTTGGAAATCCAGTGGATACATATCCAGCTCGGTCAGGTACCCGACCGGTACCGAGCGTATATCTTCGAGCTCGACTCCAAGTAGCGAGCCGGAAAGCGCGTAATCGAACCGACCATCATCTACAAGGAACTTAATTGCGGTGACCATTTCCTTGCAACGCTGGACCTCGTCAAAGAAAATCAGGGTTTTGCCGGGTACTAATGGCGTATTTACGGCCAGTTCCAGCCTCATCAGTAGGTTTTTGGCATCGCGGGGCCGATCGAATAATGCAACGAGGTCAGGGTTCTCGATGAAATTGAGCTCGGCGATATGGTCGTAATGCTGTTGGGCAAAGTGCCTGATGATATAGGTTTTGCCAATCTGACGGGCTCCGGTGACCAGCAGTGCAGTGCGTTTCGGCGCGGATCTCCAAGCTTCCAGCTGTGTCTCGATTTTTCTTCGCAGCATGAGAATCTCCAGTCATTTGTAGGCCTTGCATCTATGCTGGGCACGTTTTCCAACTGTTTATAGCGCATATTTTACACTTTTCCAACCATAAGAATGCGGTTTTGGCTACGTTTTCCAACCTCAAAATGGGGAGTTTTATACACTTTTCCAACTTATGTATGTGGAGACTCTCTATTTCACGTGAAACGAAAGTGGCTCCCCTCTTTGAGGGGAGCCACGGAATACTGCTTTTACTTATGCCAGGTGAGAGCGCATGAACCACTGGAACTTTTCGAGTTCCTGCACGTGGTCCTGGATGATGTTGGAGCTGATCACATCCAGCTCGTCCAGCTCGGCGATGGCCTTGCGGTCGTCGGCGATGAAGGCGTCATAGTACTCGATCAGCGCCTTGAGATACTCCTCGGTGCCCACGCGGCCCTCGGCGTCGAACGACTTCCACGTGCGGTTGCGCACGATGGCGTCCGCGCGGCCGTCCGGGGTGCCGCCCAGAGTGGCGATGCGCTCGGCGGTCTCGTCGGCCTGAGCCAGCACGGCCTCGACCTCGGGGTCAAGCATCTCGTGAACGGCGATGAAGTTCGGGCCGGTCACGTTCCAGTGTGCGTGCTTCAGGACCAGAGCGGCCTCCTGCTCCTGGCTCAGTCGGTTCTGTAGGATGGCGATGGCCTTCTCACTGGCCGCTTCATCAAGGCCCGGCACAACAAACGCAAGTGTCATAATGTTCCTTCTTTCAGTAGGTGGAACCTGTCCATATAATTCTACGATTTTTGGTTATGCCCCGGGCCGAACGAATAGGTGGTGAATATCACGCGACTATTTGGCATCGTCGCTTTGTGATTCGGCCGGCAGCGGCGCATGGTCCGGGGCGCCGGCTTTGCGGACTTCGATGGTTTCGATGCGGCGGCCATCCACCTTGGTGACGACCATGTTGTAGCCGTCGTCGGAATGCAGCACGTCGCCTACCGCTCCCATCTTGCCGGTCTTGGACAAGAAGTAGCCGGCGACCGTCTCGTACGGGCCGTCCTCCAATTCGATGCCGGTCAGATCGGCGAAGTCCTCAATGGTCATGCTGGCCTCGATCGTGGCCACGCCATTGACGAACGCGGTGCGGGTGGTGCGTTCGCCGCCCTTCTCGCTGGGCAGATCGTACTCATCGCGAATATCGCCCACAAGCTCCTCGGTCATATCCTCAAGCGTCACGATGCCGTCCGTGCCTCCGTACTCGTCGATGACCACGGCCAGATGGATGCCGCGCTTACGCAGCAGTTCCAGGCTCGGCAGCAGCTTGGAGGTGCCGGGCAGGGAGATGCCTTCGCGCACCACATCGCGCACGATCTTGGCGTTCGGATCGCGCACGTCCAGCAGATCGCGCACATGCACGAAGCCGATCACGTCGTCGAAATCCTTGCCGGTCACCGGGTAACGGGAGTACGGCTGATCGCGTACGAACGCGGCGGCCTCGGCCAAGGGCTGGTCGCCCTCGATGAAGACCACGTCGGCACGCGGGCGCATCACCTCGGCGACGATGGTTTCGGACGCGTCGAACACATCGTCCAGAATCGTGCGTTCGTCCTTGGAGAGGTTGGTGTTGGAGCTGACCAGCACGCGCAGCTCGTCGTCGGACACCTCGGACTCGGTCTGCTGCGGGTCGAAGCCGAGCAGGCGGACGATGCCGTTCGTGTTCTTGCCGATGAGCCAGATGATCGGGCGGCAGACGGCGGCGAAGGCGTCGATGGCGGGCACCACGGCGCGCGCGATCTGCTCGGTGCGCTGCATGGCGATGCGCTTGGGCACCATCTCGGAGATCACGATGGAACAGTAGGAGATGATGAGGGTCAGGATGATGTTCACCAGGCCGCCGGCGATGCCGGGGTGCACGCCCCAGCTTTCGACCGCCGGAATCAGGTAGGGGGCGATGGAGGAGGCGCCGAACGAGGCGGACAGGAAGCCGGAGAGCGTCACGCCGATCTGCACGGTGGACAGGAAGGTGTTCGGGTCACGTGCGATTTTGGCGACTTTGGCGCCGCGAGCGTCCTCCTGCTCCATTTGCTCGATCTGCGAGCCGCGCAGAGAGACCAATGCCAACTCGGTGCCGGAGAACACGGAACCGATAACGAGAAATACAAAAATCAGGAGGATGTTCAAACCAAGTGACATGGCTTCAACTCTAGGGGAGTGGCACGTCAAATTGGGGTGTGCTGGCTGGGCAGTAAGAAACTCGGCAAAGGGAAGGGCACTCTTATCATTACCGCGGACGACGTGTCGACCGGTGTTTCCGATGCGTTGCTCGCCTTCGACGATGCCGTATGCGTTCCAGCGCTGGACGGCATTACTAGTGCAGAGAGGCTGTTTCTCGCGGCTATGGCCAAGGATTCGCCAAATCCCACGCAGGTGGCGATATTGCGGATCGCACGCTCAGAAGCTCAGCACTTCCACTTTGCCGGAATCGAGCTGATAGCGGGCGCCGACGATCATGAGCTTGTCAGCGGCGAGGGCCTGCTGGATGACAGGAGACTGCTCCACCAAAGTTTCAATAATGTGGGCCACATGCACGCGCTCGATATCTTCATGCGCGTCGAGCTCGGCTTCGCGCGCCTGCCAGACGGACATGCCGGCCTGGCGCAGAATAATCGATTCGGCGGCGGCGATGTGCTCGTCGAGGTCGTCCATCGCATCCGCGGCCTCCAGTGAGCCGTCGGCTTCGGAAGTGATGGTGTGCATCAGGTCGTCCAGCTCCTGCTCGGCGGCCTCGATTGCGCCGCAGTGCTCGTGACCGAGCACACAGATCAGGCTGACGTGCAGTTTCTTGACCGCGTACTCCAGCGAGGCGATAACCGCGCTATCGATGAGTTGCCCGGCGGTGCGCACGGTGAACAGGTCGCCCAGGCCCTGATCAAAAATGATTTCCGGAGGTACGCGCGAGTCCGAGCAGGAGAGCACCGCGGCATCCGGGTTCTGGCCATCAAGCAGCGTCTGGCGGGTCTCCTTGTCCTGCCATGGGTGGTCGGGCTTGCCCTCGGCAAAGCGCCGGTTGCCTTGCAGCATGCGGCTCCACGTTGCGTTTGCGGTCGATTCCTGTTCAAAGTCTGACTGAGCCATGAAACCTCCATTATCAGCGGGCTGCTGATTGCCATATTAGCGAGTATTCGCGCATAGTCGTGATTGGGGCAACGGCCATTTGGGCACAAGGGTTGCGGGTGGTGTGATAAGGCTCATACGTTACACCCGCGCGAGCCGTGGCTCACCACATTACGATAGGTGGTGGTAAACGCTTGAAGATTAACAATTCCCGAAAGGACCGATGATGACTCTTCTGCAGCATGAACTGACCGATTTCAAGGTGAACGCATTCCAGAACAACGAGTTCCACGAAGTGACCAAGGACGATGTGCTCGGCCACTGGTCCCTGTTCTTCTTCTACCCGGCCGACTTCACCTTCGTGTGCCCCACCGAGCTTGAAGACCTGGCCAAGAACTACGCCAAGTTCAAGGAAATCGGCTGCGAGATCTACTCCGTCTCCTGCGACACCCACTTCGTGCACAAGGCCTGGCACGACGCCAACGAGAAGATCGCCAAGATCGAGTACCCGATGCTTGCCGACCCGACCGCCCTGCTGGCCAAGGATCTCGACACCTACAACGAGGCCGATGGCGTGGCCGAGCGTGGCGACTTCATCGTGAGCCCGGAGGGCAAGGTCGTGGCCTACGAGGTCATCTCCTCCAACGTGGGCCGCAACGCCGAGGAGCTGCTGCGCCGCGTGCAGGCCTCCCAGTTCGTCCACGAGCACGGCGACCAGGTCTGCCCCGCCAACTGGACCCCTGGCGAGGAAACCATCGAGCCCAGCCTCGACCTCGTCGGCCAGCTGTGATCGACACTGAATAGGCGGTAACCTTGGCTCCCCTCTCTGAGGGGAGCTGTCGCTGAAAGCGACTGGGGGGAGTGCTCGCGAGAGCTAGCCTGATCCGATATGCTCCCCTCAGTCTCACTACGACAGCTCCCCTCAGAGAGGGGAGCCAGTGTATGTAAGGGAGTTTTCATGACTCAGACCAACAATCTCTATGACGTCGTCGTCATTGGTGGCGGGCCTGCTGGCCTGACGGCCGGCCTGTACCTGGCCCGCGCTCGCTACCGCGTGCTGATTCTCGAAAAGGACGATTTCGGCGGCCAGATCACCATCACCAACGAAGTCGTCAACTATCCGGGCGTGGGCCGCACCACGGGCCGCGCACTCACCCAGACCATGCGCCAGCAGGCTCAGGACTTCGGTGCCGAATTCCTCTCCGCCGAAGCCACCGGTCTCGACGTGGATGGTGACATCAAAACCGTGCACACCTCACGCGGCGACCTCAAGACCTTCGGCATCCTCATCGCCACCGGCGCCAGCCCGCGCAAGCTGGGCTTCGAGGGCGAGGCCGAGTACGCCGGCCGCGGCGTGGCCTACTGCGCCACCTGCGACGGCGAGTTCTTCACCGGCAAGGAAGTACTGGTGGTCGGCGGCGGATTCGCCGCAGCCGAGGAATCCGTGTTCCTGACCAAATACGCCTCCAAAGTCACCGTGCTCGTGCGCGAACCGGACTTCACCTGCGATGCCGCAGTGGCCGCCGAAGCCAAGAACAACCCGAAGATCGACGTGCGTTATCAGGTCGAGCTGAAGGGCGTCACCGCCGGCCAAGGAGGCCTGCGAGAAGCCTCAATCCTGAACCTTGCCACCGGCCAGACCGAAACGTGGAAGCCCGCCGACGCCGGCACCTTCGGCGTCTTCGTGTTCGCCGGCTATGTGCCCGCCACCGATCTGGTGCGCGGCGTGGTGGAGCTCGACGACCACGGTTACGTGGTCACGCACGACTACCTCGAAACCTCGGTGCCGGGCGTGTACGCGGCCGGCGATCTGCGCGTCAAGAACCTGCGCCAAGTGGTCACCGCCACCGCCGACGGTGCGATTGCCGCCGTGGAACTGGAGCGTTACGCCAAGCAGATGAGCGAGAAAACCGGCTTGGTGCCGCCGCGTCCCACTGCTTCCGCTTATGAGGAGTCCGAGGCCAAGGCCGCCTCCGCCGCCTCGGCCGCTGACACGACGCCCGCCCCGGCTCCCGCCAAACGCAGCGCCGATGCCGCAGCCGCAGCCAGCGCCGCCAAGAAGCCCGGCGAACTGTTCTCCGCCGCCGTCAAGCAGCAGCTTGGCGTGGTCTTCGGACGCATGACCCGCCCGGTCACGCTCGCTCTCGAACTGGACGGCACTCCGCTTTCGGCGGAATTGCAGGGTTTCATCGGCGAGATGGTTGCGCTGTCCGGCGGCAAGCTGAACTCGGTTGTCGTTGATGCCGCAGGGCTGATCACGGCGGTGGATGGTGCTTCTGTGCCTACTTCTTTGGTGGTCGGCGAACCGCTGTCCGTCACCTTGCCGGACGGCACCGAACTGCCCACTTATGGTTCGTTGGACGATTCCGGCCGCGCCACATTCGACGTCGCCGACGTCCTGCCGCTCGCCCGCCCAACTGTGCGCATCTGCGTGCCGGCTGAGGGCGACGGCAAGGCCGGCAAGGACGGCAATGGTTCACTGGTCTTCACCGGTCTGGCCTTCCACGGCGTACCTTCCGGCCATGAGTTCAACTCGTTCGTGCTCGGCCTGTACAACGCGGCCGGTCCCGGCCAGCCGCTGGGCGACGACCTGGTCGAACGCGCGAAGTCCATCACGGACCCGCTGAACATCATGATCCTCGTCTCGCTCACCTGCACGATGTGCCCGGAAACCGTGCTTGCTTCCCAGCGCATTGCCTCCCTGAGCCCGGCCGTGCGCGCCGAAGCCTACGACGTCTCGCACTTCCCCGAACTTAAGGACCAGTACGGCGCGATGAGCGTGCCCTGCATCGTCATCACCCACGCCGACGGTACCCAGCAAGTCGAATTCGGCAAAAAGAGCATCCCCCAAATGCTCGAACTGGTCGGCGCGTAAGCCGCACGACCTCAGGTACTCAACAGCAACAACAACGATTCTGCCAAAATCGTGACGTACATCGATTGATGCGATCGATGCGCCCGACTCCGGCAGAATCGTTGTTTTGCGGCAGCTCAGCCTCGGTCTTCGACGGCCTTCGTGACGTTTCTGTCGCCGAGGTACTTGACCAAGCTGATGCTGATCAGGGCCACGACGAACAGCATGGCCAGCACGGCCCACAGCAGAGCGTTGCCGATGCTGTTGGTGAAGATCTGCAGCAAGCACACGGCAATCGACATGATGAAGATTACCTGATAGACGGTCTCGCGGCGCTTCAGGTGGTCGGAGAGTGTGGAGAAGCCCACGCGGCCAGCCGTGTTGAACACGGAGTCCACGGCGAGCACCAGTCCGATGATGCCGGAGATGGCGGCGGCAAACTTGGCGGGGCTCAGGTTGGCATACTGCGGGAAGGCCCTGAGCACATCGTGCAGGATGTCCTTCTCTTGGCTGATGAGGGCCAGGCCGCAGGTGATGTTGATATAGAAGGCTATCCAGATGCCCCAGAACACGGGCTTCTTGAGGATTGTCTTGCGGCTGACGTGTGAGGTCGCGGGATCGTACACCCAGCCGGCCGGACGCTTGATGAGCAGGAAGCCGACGAACATCATCACCGCGTAGACCGCGGCGAGGATGAAGAACATGCTGACCAGGCCAACCGTGCCGATGAGATATTCCATCAGTGGGCTGGCAATGGCCTTGGCCAGGCCGAAGCCGGCGACGGCGATGCCGGTGGCGAGGCCCTTGTTGTCGGCGAACCAAAGCATCAGGTTCTTGACCGGAGTCAGATAACCGACGCCCAGGCCGATGCCCATGATCGCGCCATAACAGATGAACACGCCCGGCAGGAAGTTCAGGGCGATGCTCACGCCCGTGCCGGCGAAGCCGACCACGAAGCAGACCATGGAGACGAGTGCGGATTTCTTGATGTTTTTCTCCACCATTGGCCCGGCAAACGCGGCGGACATGCCGAGGAAGAAGATGGCGAGTGAGAAGCCCCATTCCACGGAGGCGGGGCTGGCGTGGAGACGGTCAGCGATAAGCTGCTTGAACACGCTCCAGCAATAGACGGTACCGATTGGGATATGAATCAGCAGTGCAGGGATAATCGCGCTGGTCCAACGATTCTCGGTAAACCTTGCCATATATGGGCGGATCCTTTCGTAACTGGTGTACGATGGCCTGCCGGCCCGAACGAGAGTCGTATCGCCCATATCCACGCACATCACGACGGCATGCCCCCGTGAACCATCCGGGCTGCACGAATCGAATCAAATCGAATCGTGCGAACTGCGAACAATTCGCTAAACATCCTTGGTGTGCATTTCATCGGCGCTGCTGGCTCTTGTCGACGCCGACAAACAGAACTATAACGCTGTTATGGGGTTGCTGTGGCTGATTTCTGTGGTCGGAAGCTATGAGCTTTCTCACATCGAAAACAGTTATATGACGGTATCGGCGTGATTGATACGTGACGTCTGCCCGTGGACGCGGCATATCCCTCTCGGAAAACAATGACTCCGTCATGTCCATTTCTTGGTTTGACATGTTTTCGTTTGCAGCGTCGGTGCTCACCACGGTGACCGCGGCGTTCGAGTCGCCGGGCAGGGCCTCGACCGAGGGTCTCATCCTCGGCTGAGATGTGGGCGGTACTATGGATTCTTATCGATAAGGTTCGTGATATGCGGAGATGGTAACGATGGTGACCTTAAAGGATGTCGGCGAACTGGCCGGAGTGACCGCCACCACCGCCTCCGCGGCCCTGCGAGGCAAGGATTACGTCAAGCCCGAAACCACGCAACGCGTGCGTGACGCCGCCCGCAAACTCGGCTATAAAATCAACCTGTCTGGCCGGTCCCTGCGTTCTGGGCGGTCCGATACCATCACCTTCCTTACCTCGGGCCTCGAGGGCGACTATTTCTCCCATCTGGCCATGTGTGTGGCTGAGGAAGTGCACAAGCGCGACTCGCACATGCTCATCGAACTGTCCCGGTATCTTACCGACGACAACGATCTGTCGTACACGTTTTCGGACGGCATCATCGCCATCAATGCGCCACGTGCGGTCGATATCCTGAAGCGGCACCCGGCCGTCATGCTGGAAAACTACGACACCAGCCTGCCCATCGACACCGTGAACGCGCCGAGCGACGCCGGCTCACGGGCGGCAATCGAACACCTTATCGCGCGTGGCTGTGCGCGCATCGGCATCGTCGGCGACAATCACGATCCCAACAATCCCAACATCATTCCCGGCTCGCGTGATATTCGTATGCGGGCCGCCAAGGAGACGATTCTCGCGGCCGGACTGCCGTTTGACGAGCGCCGTGATTTCATCAAATCCTCGTGGTCAATTGACGGCGGTATCGAGGCCGGGCGCGGCTTGGCCAAGAAAGGCAAGTGCAAGTACGACGGTCTGTACTGCCTGAACGACGGTATTGCGCTCGGTATTCTGCGTGGTCTGGCGGACGATGGCGTAAGTGTGCCGGGCGATGTGCGCGTTATCGGCTTCGACGGCCTGAGCCAGAGCATGTACAGCGTGCCGACTTTGACCACCGTGGCCACCGATTTCAAGGGCATGGCGGATACCGCGCTGACCTTGCTTATGCGGCGTATCGAGAACCTGGACGACGAGTTCTTCCCGCAGACCGTGAATGTGGGCTATAAGCTCATCGAGCGCGAATCCACTGCGGCGTAGAGTCTTTGGCCGTGTTGAGCTTCAATTGGGTGATTGGACTGGCACCAGCGGCTGATATCAGATATGCCGAAAGCAGCGATGATCGGATTTAAGTTGCTGGAGATGACAGGATGGATTGCTCTTTACCCCTTTCACCATCTTGCAATAATTCTTACATGTAAGAACTCTCTGTTAACATGTAAGAATTATTGCAAGATGGTGAAAGGGGATGCTCATGTTGCCGGCCAAAGAAAGTTTGACGGTTGAGTTCAAGAGCGAGCAGAAGCGCCCTCAATCGCATGATGAAATTGTTGACAACGTAGTGGCTCTAGCCAATACCGAAGGCGGCACACTGTATCTCGGTATTGAAGACGATGGCACTGTGACCGGCGTATGTGACGAGCATCGCAATATCAATGGACTTGCGGCACTAATTTTCAATAAGACTGTTCCGCAGCTTCCCGCTCGCGTGGCGCTCTTGTATGAGAACGAGGTGCCGATAGTCAGTATTGAGGTGGATAACAGTCAGCAAATCGTATCTACCAGTCAGGGGAAGACATTGCAGCGCCGGCTGAAAGCAGACGGCTCGCCTGAGGTCGTTCCGCTGTTTGTTTCCCAATTCATTAGCCGTTTATCTCAACAACGGTTCTACGATTTCAGCGCGCAACCTGCACCAGAGGCTCGGTTGGACGATTTGAATCCAGACTCACGGAACAAGTTGAGAAGCCATATTCGCAGTGCCAATGCGCAAAACTCGTTGTTGTCTTTTACTGATGAGGATTTCGATCGGGCACTTGAGCTGGTTGTTGATGGCCCGTATGGATTGCAGCCATCTGTTGCTGGTCTGCTCACCATTGGTTCGGTTGATGCTATTCATCGATCGGTTCCAGCCGCATCGGCTGTTTTTCAAGTGATGAAAGGCATGTCTCCAAAGGTCAATATGGATCCGTTCGTGTTGCCTTTGGTGGATATGTTTGATCGTGTAGGCGAGCTGATGGAGCCATGGAATCCCAGCCACGAAGTCATGAGCGGCTTGATTCGTGTCGATCTGCCAGACTTCGATCGAGGGGCATTCCGTGAGGCAATGATTAACGCTTTCTGCCATCGCGATTATGCACGAATGGGTTCGGTGAGATTCCTGGTTGATGAGGATGGGTTGACCATAGCCAACCCCGGAGGATTCATAGAGGGTGTCTCCGAAGATAACCTGCTTACTGCACAACCGCGTTCCCGTAATCCGCAGCTTGCTCTGATTCTGAAAGCTGCCGGATATGTTGAACGTACCGGGCGAGGTGTGGATACCATCTATGCCGGGTCGATTGCGGCAGGCGGTTCTTTCCCGGATTATTCACAGTCCAGTGCCGAAGAAGTCATTCTGTTCCTCCGCCGCGTGGTACCTGACGAGGCATTCGTAACCATGATTGGCGACGAGGAACGTCGACGTGGGGCTCCATTGCCGGTCTGGTCACTGATTGTGCTCTCGCTGCTGCGTGAGCATCGTAGGCTTACCGTGGTCCAATTGTGCGATTTTTCTCATTTGGAGCATCGACGCATCGTGTCCGCTGTTGAGAATCTGGTGGAAGCTGGTTTGGTAGAGGGGGTCGGTAGCGGGAGCTCTCGTTCGTATATGCTGAGTGCCCGAGTGTACAAACGTTCAGAGGGGCTGGCGTCTTACGTGCGCCAGCGTGACATCGATGCCACCCGGCGCAGTGGCCTTGTTCTGGAGTTCGCCGAAAAAAATGATGGTGTCGTCACTACGGCGGATGTCATGGATTTGTTTGGCCTGAGCTATATCAGTGCATACCGGTTGTTGAAGAAGCTAGAGGATGCGGGCAAGTTGCGCCGCGAGGGGAATGGGCCGTCATCCCGATACGTGTTGGGATGATTGGCGCGCGTGAAAGTAAGTTCTTTCATCACCTTTCAATAATTCTTACATGCAAGAACTCTCTGTTTACATGTAAGAATTATTGCAAGATGGTGAAAGATGTACACGAAACGGGGAAGCTCTGCTCGATGTGAGCGGGGCTTCCCCATATGCGCTGGTGTGTAGATCAGCCTGTGTTCTGCAGGCCGGCAGCAACACCTGAAACGGTGCAGAGGATCAGATAGATGAATCCTGCCTGCTGGCTTTGCGAGAGCTCTTCCTTGTCCACCTTCTTGCGCAGCGACTTGAGCGCCAGCACCTGGGTGACGGACAACGCGTCCACGTATGGGGAGCGGATGCGGATGGCCTGGCCGAGCACGTGGCGGTGCTGCAGCGGCCACTGGTCGCCCACGATGCGCTCAAGTTAGTCCGGTCAATGGCTTTGGAAAATCATGGGGAGTGCGGCTGCGCGGGTTCGCTCCTCGACAAGGTGACTTGATTTGGGACCGCCGTTAACTTTCGTCAGACACATCGTAAATCCCGTCCAAGTATCCGTATCGTCCGTTGTGCTTGTCCTTCGAGAATTCGACGATATTGATGTTATCGTCAAGAGGAATGCCAGCCATGTGATTCGTGTTTTCGATAATGATGATTTGTTGTGAAACCGCTTGTTTCGCTAGATAGGAAAACAGGCCCACTTTCATGGATGAGTCTTCCAGGGGTCGTATTCCTTCGTCAAACCCATGCAGAGGCGTATCAATAAGCAGCCAACCCGGAGTATGCTTTGACTGTTCATTGAGATAATCATGAAATGCGAGCATAACAACGCTGTTAAGAAATGCGCAGTATCCCTTGCCTTGTTCATCAGCCTTGGAATACCCTGCTATTTCGACATCAAAAGAAGATCTGCTGAAATCTGCAGTATCAGCACCTTGAAAATGACATTGTTGCAGAATGCTGCGTATGGTGTTATTCATGGAATACCAGAAATCACTCTGGAAACATTCGCGTGGCTTGTATTTTTCATCATTCTGTGTTGCTTGACCAGCGTCATCGAGTGCCTTGTTGAAACGAGCATGCAGCGCTATGAGTTCCGCATATTCCGCATGCAATTGTTCTGCATGGGCAATTTGCTCAATATCTTGTTGCATGTGCTGCGCTGTTGGTTGAATGTCGGATTTGAGCGAATGCATATTTTGCCGATGCTGCTGTTTCTCCAGATGCAGCTCCTGTTGCACCTCATCGGCTTTGTCGACGAGGATGGCTAGATCGGTTTCAACGTCTGCTTGGATTCTGTGGATATGCTCAATTTCTGTTGAGACGATTAGAATGTCCTGTTCAGTCGGCACAGACATGTGGATGGGGCTGTGGCAAAACTGACATGTGGCGGGATAGGCATGTGTGCGGGCATGTTTCATTGCCTGTAGTTGCAAATCAAGACGTGCAGCGTCTGATTCGTATTGACTGATAAGTACCTTACGTTGGCGAATAAGTACCTCAAGGTGCTCATATTGTTGATTAAGCTGAGAGATATGTGAGATGGTATGGGCATCTCGATTGAGGAGAGTTTGTCTTTGCTGTTCTACGTGTAATGCTTTTTTGTGAAGGTCTTCCAAATAGGTGTGAATGGTCTTCCCCTCATTTGTTGCGATATGGCGCATCTCCTCAAGGTGTCTGATGCGAGGCTCTATATCATCCAACTGCTGATGGATGAACTGTTCCACGGCTTTTCTGCGGGCGTGACGTTCGCTGGCACTCTCTGTCTGTATGGAGTTGTCGATTTTTTCATCTTGAACTAGCACGAGCAACGAGGACAGACTTTGTGTGAGAGTTGCTAGAGAGGTACTTTTGGGGAAAAGAATGGAGGGGCGTGCACGTCCTATTTGGTCCTCGGGGACAATCATGAGATGTCTGATGGCATTCCATGTGAAAGCAACTGTATGGTAGGTTTCGTTTGTCGCTATTCTACGGGTTGATTCAACGCCTAGTAAGGCAAGAAGAACCGTATTGATTGATTTACCGGCACGTGATGAAACGGAGTAGGAACCGGGGACGATCATTGGGTTGCTGGATTTTACATGGATAGTGTTCTGAACGTGAATCGAACGACTAAGCGAAACCTCACCGCCGTTGGTCACGAACGTGACCTGTGCAATTTCATAGGCAGTTTTATCGGTAAAGGGGAGCTCTTTCCCTCCGCAGGCAAATTCCACGGTTTTTGCGATTCTGGTTTTCCCGGTGTTCGAAGCGCCGATAATGCAGTTCAGCCCGCATGTGAGATTAATGGCGGATTCCACTCCGTCCTTTCTGATTGCCGAAATTCGACGTATCCATGTGTTTACAAGAACTGGTTGTTCTCTTTCGTTATTCGGTTCATGATGGTTTCATAATCGTTTTTATCAAGAGCTGAACAGCCTGTCGATAGGAGGCAGCGTAATCGCCGTGCAATGCTTCCGAATATTGGAAACATTCCGGAGTGGCGCGGTACAACAGGCAAGTGGAATCCACGGTTGCTGCTCCAACGATTACGAGTTGGGCTAATCCTGCTTGTATTCGTTTGCGACGAGCATCATATTCGGCTAAAGCATGTGGACCATCGCCGTGAAGATTGCGCTGTCCGAATCCGAATGTTTTCATATAGGTGGCGATAAGGTCAATGGCTGTGATTTCGTCAATTGTGGAAGGTCTAGAAAGAAGGGGAAGGCATAATGTCAATCGTGTTGCTGTTTCCTGTGTTGTGTTAAATAATGAATTATTCATTTTCGTGTACCCACTCCAGCATATGGTCGTTGACCAGCATATGACACAGCCCTTTCTTTTCCGCTGCCTTAATCATTGATGGGAATTGGGCTATAACTGAACCGGATAGGGGGAAACCGGCTGCCTGAGATAGCGTTGCTCGCATGCGTAACAGTCCATCGGCGTAATCAGATGCGCAGGTATCGCATATTCCGTCATAAAGATCAACCTTCAGTGCATCAAATTCTTGCTCTCCGTTTTCTATAACATCCCGTAGATTCCTGCGCATTCCTTCCGCATCGTAAAAATATTCACGTTGCTTGGCGTATTCAGGACGACATGTCTGAGGAAGATCGTCGGAACAGTTGATTGGCTTGTGCAAGTGATCGGCATAGGCGGCTTGCATCTGCGTGAGGTATGTCTTTTCAAGATGATCATCTGGTTTATCCGGTGGAATTGGATAAGCCTTCCAGGGGACCGAAGAGCGCCCAAGGTGCAATTTGCCGTTGTTGATGCGACCAGACGCCAGAGGTAAGTTTTCGAAAAAATCGAATTTCGGCTGAAAGCTTATGCCGTCGACGAGAATGTCACGTCCACCGGCATTCGCCTGGAGTATTGACAGAAGCCATTTTCCTGTGGCAGAAGGAAGCTCACTGATATCCGTAACTCTAATATTTGCCTTGATAAGCTCCTTTTGAAAATCGGCAAGGGCATCAATGCTGATATCGCAGCAAAGACGTTCTACTTTCGAGATATCTAGGCGCTGATAAAACTCGGCGGCTTTCCAGGCAGGAATCTTCTTGCGACCGTTATAAAAACGAGTCAGATCAGTATCGTTGATTCCAGACCAGACCCCGGTGGTAATAGTGGTCTTTCCGGGTTTGCGGTTTCGATGATGTTGGGGAAGTGGATTTCTTAGACCGTCATCCTCTAACACAGCATCGAAGAAATCCTTCATAAATCCCTTTTTGTGGTGGTCTACGCCAGATATATAAGGGTTTACGAGCTGACAGAAGACTCCCAGAGCATAGGTAGCAGTAGTTTCGGCCAAGTGAGTCTCCTTCTCGTCTCCATTTGTCTTCATCCGTCGCCTTCCCATGAGGTCACTGTTCCTACGATGGAAGCCAGATTCAGACGAATAAGCCGGTAAAACACTGGAATATCGCCAGTATACGCCGCTTACAGCTGGATCAGAGAAGCGCAACTTTCGTCTATTGAAAGGATTTGAGACCAGACACATCGTAATTTCTTCTTCAACTCGATGTCATGCGATAACCGGTTATAGAAGTAGGGCATTGGGCTGTTCATCCGTTGTGCCGCAGTGAAGCTGACTGGGGCTTTTAACTAATCACATGCATGAGATCTGCCTGCTTATTCATGGTGACGCGTCGGTTTTCTCCTGAACTGACGCGTCATGCTTATCCAGCAGGTTGGATGCTCATGTGGTGGCCTATGCAAGCAGGTCTCGAAGACCCAATAACTGGGTGGGATCGAGACTGGAATGAGAATTTCATTGAAACATGAGGCAATGCGCGCCGGTAATGTGTCCGTAACTGATATATACAACTGTTCGGAAGTGGAATTACGGACGATGGTTGAACGCGATAGATGTTTGCGCGCAATCCGTATGGGTTGTTCGCCACGTGATATTGCACTACGTACCCCTCAAACGATACTTCAGGAATTGTGGAATGCGGAGGAACGTTCCGCTCACGCTTATTATCGATCGGACCGTGTCAGCGGAGTTATTTGCTCCTATGAGGATTTGGTTGGTGCAGGGCGGGAACCCCAGGGGTGTTCTGCTTCTTCTGAGGATATTCTCTTATGCGCGGAGGATGCGAGAGAAAGAGCTAACTGTTTGCAAGCTATCTTTGCGGAGATCGAAAAACTGCCAGCAGGTCAGCGCAATATCGTCAGGGGTGTACTGGTAAAGGGGGCATCTCAATCAGATATGGCACGAGAGCTGGGCGTGTCCCGAGCTGCGGTGTCCAAACAGCTTTCAACGGCTGTGCGCAAAATTCGTGCCGCTATTCGCGACGAAAGCAAAGAAACGAAGAACACGACAACATCATCAGTTTGTGAAAGAAAGGAGCATTAATGGTTCATTTCAGTGTTATCAGAGTGAAAGGAAGCCCGTCATATGACTTCGATGCATGCGGAGACATTTTGGCTATGGCCAAAGCTGTAGGTGTCATGACGGAAAACATGCGCACTGATCGCTGCGACAATACACAGTGTGATGGAAGTCGTTGTAAGGGAAACACTATGTTTCGGTTGGAGTTAGACACCGAAAATCGCAGAGTTCATCGCAGACGCCATGCCAGATGAAACGCCCGAGGTTAACACCTCGTGGCGAAACGGCAGTGCAGGTGAGGGCAGATATTGGGTCTGCCTTCAGCAACAGGTCCCGAAGGAGGACATCATGACTGATCAGATGGTGCTGCAGACGCAGCAGTGGCTGAACAAGACATACGGGAATGATCCCCGATTCAAGAAAATCAACCCGGACGGCAGAACTGGTTGGCCGACAATCTATGCGCTTACTCGCGCATTGCAGATTGAATTGGGCATCCAGTCCACTGCCGATAACTTCGGTCCTTCCACCCAGCGGTTATTCAAGAAGCGGTATCCGAATGGGGTGCGGCAGCAGGCCGCTGCGGACAAGAGCACTTCCAACGTGTATTCCATCATTCAGGGGGCGCTGTGGTGCAAGGGCTACTCCACTGGTGGCAACATCTCACAGCATTTCTACGACGGAACAGGTTCCGCGATCAGGAAGCTTAAAACCGATATGGGCATAGAGGGAGACTCCAGCGTAGACGTTGAGATCATGGGGGCGTTGCTCTCGATGAAGCAGTTCGTGCTGCTGGCCTCTTATGGCGGTATCGACTCCGTCCGTAGGGCACAGCAGTTCATCAACAAAGCATATCGTCCATACACGGGCATCATTCCGACTGATGGACTGTACGGCAGGGAGATGAACACGGCGCTCATCCAAGTGCTTCAGTCACTTGAAGGTTTTTCGCCCAGTGAGGCAACGGGGAATTTCGGCAACGGAACTAGATCTCGTTTGAAGACGATAACAGCAAATAACGCATCCTCTAATGAGTCGTGGGTCTGGCTCGCCAGCACGGCTTTGGCGTGTAATGGGATCGGGGGCGGGCCGACCTTCGTATGGACGAGCACGTTCGCCAATATCGTGAAAGCGTTCCAGGAGCGTTATGCCATTGCTGTGACGGGCTCTATTGATTCGACCACGTGGATGAGCTTGTTGACATCTAAAGGTGATCCTGATCGCCCGTGTGTGGCCTGTGACACTAGGTTCGAAATTACCGACGCTAGGTTGGCGACGTTGAAGGCAAACGGGTATGAAATCGTGGGACGTTATCTGACGGAGCCTGGCCAGTCGTCGTTGGCGCCCAAGGATTACTTTAAGGCCATCCGTCCGGGTGAGCTCGAGCGCATCACTAAGGGCGGCATGCGGTTCTTCCCGATTTTTCAGGAGTACTCCACGAAGCTGGAACATTTCACCCCGGCAAACGGCGCTGCTCATGCCAAGACCGCTCGTGAGGCGGCGCAGCGTCTTGGCATCCCTCCCACCCATATCTACTTCGCTGTAGACTTCGATGCGACCGATGACCAAGTGACCAGCAATATCCTGCCATACTTCCGTGCGGTTTGTTCGTCTCTTGGTGGTGGATACGGAGTAGGGATTTACGCGTCCCGCAATATTTGTTCCCGCGTCATCGGTGCGGGATGCGCGAGTAACGCGTTTGTGTCCGACATGTCGACGGGATTCTCGGGCAATCTCGGCTTCCCCATCCCGGACGGTTGGGTCTATGACCAGTTCACCGAGATTGACGATTACAAGGGCCAGGGCTGGGATCTGGACCGTGTTGCCTATTCCGGGAAGGTATCAGCATGCGCTTCACTGTTGCCTGCCGTGCCAGTGCCTGCGCCTGATCCCGATCCCGTCTCGCCAGAAACGGATCCGCTGCTAAGATGGGTCGCCGTCACGGAGCAGGAGTGTCGCAAAGCCCTTGCCGCTCTGGGTACCCAGGTAGCGGTTTACGAGGACAGCATCGGTCAATTCATCCTGGAATGGCTCCGCAAACCTGAATACTGGTCGGAAGGCGGTAGCGGGACACAAGCAATGTGGCACGCATATACTCCTGAAGTTTCGACTCCGCCCGACTTGGACGCGGCGCGTGTGGTATGTGCCAATGTATGCGAAGCACAGCCTTCAATTAAAGAGAAACTGCCATCGACTCGAGATGTTGCACACATGGCTGCAACTGCTCTCGGATACCTGACATGGGGTATCGAAAACAATCCAGCCAAATATGGTCTAGGCGATTTAGGTGGCTGGCCTCTCGACTTGTTGCAGATCTGGGGTGCCTATCGCCGTGACGGCAAGCATACCGACTTGGCAGCATGGCTCTATAAGCACCTTGGGAAGGACGAAGGATTCGGGTACGATGACGTTCTTGCGGATGCAGATGCATGGCTAATTGCTCAGTATATGATTACTCACCCATCCGATACTTCGTTGTCTACATCGATGCGTGATGTATTTAAACAAAGTGAGGCGAACAGGATTAAACGATTCTATGACAAGCGATTCGAGAACAATTCTGACAACCTTGCTGCGGCGTTCCAGAAACTGGTCGATGGCATTGACTTCGGGATCTTTGACAATATTTGGTATTCAGCTAAAGCATTGAAAGATGCTTCTCATGCCGATAGGCTTCCTGATGTGGCAGAAGCAGACACCCTTGCGCGGATGTATGCTGCTTATCTGGAGAGTCCGCGTCGATAGAGGCTAGCTAATGAATCGGTGAGGAAGATTCCAGAGACTGCCTCACCGATTCATTAACTGCATACAGACGCGGCTGCTTGGCGAAGAGACACGACGTCTACCAGCCTTCCTCCATTGCGGTTGCCCAGAGATAGAACATGAAGAGCAGCAGACTGAAGAGCGAGATGATGAATGTTGCGATTTTTGCAAAGATGTGCTTATTGGGAAGCGGCTGAGAAACACCGGGGAACTGATCATCAACGAACAGCTGCGCAATATGGAGGATTGCGACTGCAAGCCAGCAGACGAGTCCAGCACCTAATGTCGCCAGAAGCCGATGAGAATAGACGATTTGTTCAGCCGGCGTTTTCCCACAAGGAGGGGAAAACGTTGTTAATATCCGGCAAGCGACATCGTAGTTGCCATCATGAGGACCAAACCAGCCAATAACAGAAGGGGATAGCAATACCAGTCCTATCCACCACAGCGTGCGTCGGATGGTCGCGAGTTTGTCGCCCGGCCTAGTGTCCGGCTTGCCGCCTTCGCCCTCCGTCCCGGCACCGTCCGCGGGCGTGTGGTCCCCCTCGTGCGCGTCCGTCGTCCCGTCCGTGTCCCTTTCCGCGTCCATATGTCCCCCTCCGATCATCCGAGTCTGTCGCTCGGCCCGCGCGCCCGTTCCGTGCGCGCCGTCGCCGGCCAGTCTAGGGCCGTGCGACGCGAACGGGGAGGCCCGCGCCGTCAATCGGCACGGAACCTCCCCGTTCGCGTCATCTAGGCGGTCAGCCGAAAATCAGCCCGTGTTCTGCAGGCCCGCCGCGACGCCCGAGATGGTGCACAGGATGAGGTAGGTGTAGCCCTCCCTCTTGCCGTGGCTGAGCTCTTCCTTGTCCACCTTCTTGCGCAGCGGTAGTGGATTAGGAGAATCTTCCTCATGAAATGTGCATTTAGACCAGAATCTCCCTCATAAAATGTTGTAGTAGCGTCAAATCTCGCTCATGAAAATGTAAAATGAGAGCGTCGGAGTCTCTAATGGTACCGCGGGCGCATGGGTCACGGTACCGATCTGGCGTTGCATGCTGAACTACTTGTCTAAGGATTGCCTGCGTGGTGGAAGGAACGAGTCGACCTTGAGCTGGTCGATTTCTGCGGAAAGTTTTCGTACATCCGATGCGAGGGTGCTCGGGCCGGACGTTAAGGCTTCCTTGATTATCAAGTCGTTGGACCGCTATATCGCTAACTGGCGTCAGTCTATATAAGCAGGAAGCTGAAGTGAGTGCTCGGGCGTTCGCTGCATTCATTGATCAGCCAAGACGGTAGCTCGCATAATGCATTATGTGTGGGCAGATGTGTCGTCTGCCCACACATTCGCTGTTGTGCTTTCGATTTGGAATTCCTCTGCCAGATACGGGGAAACTTCTAAAAGGCCGCTATGCCGAGGAAGAGTCCTGTAATACCGGTGGCCATCAATACGATGATGGTGATGATTCCGGCGAAGATGCGTACAGGAAGGGTTTCTTTTCCATGGTTTGATGGGCTGTCCGCAACTAATCTCATTACTCCAGCTGTAACCCAGCAAACTGCGCCCAGGACTAGTGCCAGGAATTCTCGACACCATTCCGTTTCAAGTGCGGGAATGCCGACGATTGATGACGGGTCGCTTGCCAGTCTTGGCGGAATAGCGCATAGGATACGCTCCAATATCAGGTAAGGGGTATCAAAATGGATCAGAGTCAAAGCGAATGGGAGCTGTAGCGCCAGTCCTATCCACCACAGCGTGCGTCGGATGGTCGCGAGTCTGTCGCCCGGCCTAGTGTCCGGCTTGCCGCCTTCGCCCTCCGTCCCGGCACCGTCCGCGGGCGTGTGGTCCCCCTCGTGCGCGTCCGTCGTCCCGTCCGTGTCCCTTTCCGCGTCCATATGTCCCCCTCCGATCATCCGAGTCTGTCGCTCGGCCCGCGCGCCCGTTCCGTGCGCGCCGTCGCCGGCCAGTCTAGGGCCGTGCGACGCGAACGGGGAGGCCCGCGCCGTCAATCGGCACGGAACCTCCCCGTTCATCAAGCGGTCGGACAGCCGCGGATCAGCCCGTGTTCCGCAGGCCGGCGGCGACACCCGAGCAGGAGTGTCACAAAGCCCCTGCCGCTCTGGGTACCCAGGTGGCGGTTTATGAGGACAGCATCGGTCAACTCATCCTGCAATGGCTCCGCAAACCTACGTACTGGTCGGAAGGTAGTTCCGGCACGCAGGCACTATGGCATGCGTACACACCGGAGCCGGTTACTCCCAGCGAATTGGCCTTGTCGCGTCAGGCATGCGGTGTCGCATGTGATGCACAGCCTGTCATCAAAGGCACGCTGCCCAATCGGGACATCGCCCATATGGCTGCCACATCCTTGGGATACTTGACATGGGGCGTTACGAACGATCCAATGGACTATGGTCTCGGTGATCTGGGCGGATGGGCTCTGGATTTGCTGCAGATCTGGGGAAGCTACCTGGCGAATACCCCGAAAGAGGACCTGGCGTCATGGCTGCACACTCATCTCGGCGAGCAAGACGCCCGTATGGGATTCAGTTACAGCGATGTTCTCGCGGACTGTGATGCATGGTTGCTGGCGCAGTCCATGCAGAGCAATTCCTCCGAAAGGTCTTTGTCCACCGCTATGCGGGACATGTTCGCGCAAAGCGAGACGAATCGAATTAAACGGTTCTATCAGTCCCGGTTCAAGGGAAGTGCGGACAACCTGGTCATCGCATTTCGAAAGCTCGTTGATGGAATCGATCTTGGAATATTCGATAACGTATCCGGAAGTAAAAAAGCACTGCTCATTGCGTCACATGCAGACCGACTCCCGAGTCAAGCGGAGGCTGGTATATTGGCATTATCCTATGCTGAATCTCTTGAAAATCCGAACCGTTAATCAATCATGATTGTGATCGCATTGCGTGGAATGATTCAGCCATTCCACGCAATGCGCCTCTGGTAAAACGTCATAGAGTCATTAGAGCGGAAAGTAGCGTTATCACAAGAACGGGAAAGACCATGACCAGCACGAGAAACGATATGATTCCCACAAGGACATGCGAGGCGGAAGAGGAATGATCACGAAGTTCCGGATATACAGATCGCATATATGAACGCACGCCAAAGATGACAAGCGCCGCAATCCAGCAGACTACCCCCATAATCAATACTAAGGTAAGTCTACGTACATACTCAGTTGCCGTAGTTAAATTCATGCACGAAGAGGAAGAGAACGTTAAGACTCTGCAGATTATAGTATCATCATCGCCATTGGCGCCCCATTCCGCCCACAAAATAAGTGCTGGTGAAAGCAGCAGTAATCCCAGCCACCACAGCACGCGTCTGGCCTTGCCCCAAGCCACATAGCATCTACTCGCCTTAAGGAATTTGGTAGCTGCTTTCGGTGCCAAAGCACATTTCTCGCCGGAAAAATTTTCTGACGTATCTTCCAGGCCATGTTTCTTCCCAATGCCATCGGTTGTAGCCGGATTCGCTTTGCAAATGTGGCGTTCGTTTCCGGCATCGCCCTCCGCCTTGATGCCGTCCGTTGGCCCGGTGCTCCCGCGCCCGTCCGCTGGCTTGTCCATGTCCCCTCCGATCTGTCGAGGTGCCCGTTCCGCGCGTCCGTTCTCTGCGCGCCCGCCCGGCGTGCGCCGTCGCCGGCCAGTCTAGGGCCGTATGACGCGAGCGGGGAGGCCCGCGCCGTTTATCGGCACGGAACCTCCCCGCTCGCTTTTCCCGATCGGTCGGCCGGGAATCAGCCCGTGTTCTGCAGGCCCGCGGCGACGCCGGAGACGGTGCACAGGATGAGGTAGATGAATCCTGCCTGTTGGCTTTGCGAGAGCTCTTCCTTGTCCACCTTCTTGCGCAGCGACCTGAGGGCGAGCACCTGGGTGACGGACAGCGCGTCCACGTACGGGGAGCGGATGCGGATGGCCTGGCCGAGCACGTGGCGGTGCTGCAGCGGCCACTTGTCGCCCACGATGGCCAGAACCCACTTGCGGGTGAGCTCCATCTCGTTGAGCACCTTCTCATTGAGGTCCTCGCGGTCGCCGAGGGCAAGGTACATCCTGGCGATGCGCTCATCCGTCTTGGCGATGGACATCTCGATGTTGTCGATGAAGGTGGAGAACAGCGGCCATTCCTCGTAAGCCTGACGCATGGTCTCCAGATCGCCGAACTTCTCGCATGCGGTGCCGAGACCGTACCAGGCGGCCAGGTTGATGCGGGCCTGGGCCCAGGAGAAGATCCACGGAATCGTGCGCAGGTCGTCGAGCGACTTGGCGCCGAGGCCACGCTTGGCCGGGCGGGAGCCGATCGGCAGCAGGCCGATTTCGGTCAGCGGCGTAACGATCGAGAACCACGGGGCAAAGCCGTCGGTGTTCAACAGGTCGAGGAAGCGGTTGTGCGCGGCCTCGTCGAGCTGAGCGGCCATGTCGGCATACTTCTCGGTCATCTCGGTGTTGCGCTTCTCCACGCTCGGCGCGGACTGCAGCAAGGTCGCCGCAGCCACGGACTCGACGTGGCGGATGGCCAGCACCGGGTTGCCGTAACGGGCGAAGATGACCTCGCCCTGCTCGGTGAGCTTGAAGCGGCACTTGACGGAACCGACCGGCTGGGCGAGCACCGCACGGTTGGCGGGGCCGCCGCCACGACCTACGGCGCCGCCACGGCCATGGAACAGGGTCAGATCGATGTCGTGCGACTCAGCCCATTTGGCGATGCGCTCCTGAGCGGAGTGCAGGGCCAGCGTGGCGGAGGTCGGGCCGGCGTCCTTCGAGGAGTCGGAGTAGCCGAGCATGACCTCGAGCTTGTTGCCGGTGGCCTTCAGACGAGCCTGGACCTCGGGGATCTTGATCATTTCCTCGAGCACATCCACCGAGTTCTGCAGATCCTCAAGCTGCTCGAACAGCGGGATCACGTCGATGGTGGGCACGTCCTCCGGGTGAGAGAAGGCCAAGCGGTTGAGCTCGTAGACATCCTTGATGTTCTGGGCACTCTTGGTGAAGGAGATGATGTAGCGGCGGGCGGCCTTGAGGCCGTTGCGCTTCTGGATGGCACCGAGGGCGCGGAAGGTGTCGAGCACCTCGTGCGTCATCGGCTGCAGTTCGCCGCGCTCGCCGTGCAGGCCGTGCTCGCGGATATCCGCAAGGGCGCGGGCGTGCACCACGGAGTGCTGACGGAACTCCATCTCCACCATGTGGAAGCCGAAGGTCTCGGTCTGCCAGATCAGATCCTGCAGCGGGCCGTAAGCGGAACGCTTGGCACCGGCGGCGGCCAGCGAACGCTGGACCACCTTGAGGTCGGCGAGGAAGTCGTCGCAGGAGTGGTACATGAGGTCGGCGTCGCGCTCGATGGTGTAGTGCAGACGGTCGGCCATCACCAGCATGACCGCGCGGTGCATCTCCTTGGTGGAGATCAGGGCGGCCTTGTCGGTCAGACGCTCGCTCATTTCCTTCTGGTGGCTCCAGAGGCTCTTGAGCTCGGCGCTCGGCGGCGTGGTCTCGGCTTCCATCGTGAGGTTGCGGCCCACGGTGCGGGTGGCTTCCTCAAGGGCGGCGATCACGTGATCGGAGAACTTGCGGGCCACGGCGCGGCTCACCTTGGCGGTGACGTTCGGGTTACCGTCGCGGTCGGAGCCGATCCAGCTGCCCGGGTGGAAGAACGCGGGGCAAGCGGGCTCGACGAGACCGGCCTTATCGCCCAGGACCCAGTCGTCGAAGCGACGGTAAACCTTGGGGATGGTGTTGAACAGCGTGTTGTCGAAGATGTCGAGAATCGTGTCCGCTTCCTCAACCGGGGTCGGCTTCTTCAGCGCGATCGGAGAGGTGCGGAACAGGGCGTCGATCTCGTTGTAGAGACGGCGCAGGCATTCCTTCTTATCCGAGCCGCCGAGGCGCTTGTACTCCTCAAGCAATTCGGAAACGCGGCGGATCTTGCCTTCCACGGCCTTACGACGGGCCTCAGTGGGGTGCGCCGTGAAGACGGGGTGGAATTCGAGCTGGTTGAGCAGTTCCTTGGCCTTGGCCGGGCCAGTCTCATTGATGAGCTGGTGGTAGGCGACGGTGAGCTCGTTGATCGGGTCGACCGCCTGGTCAACGGACACGTTGTTCTCGCGCTCGTGGAGCACGGAAACACGGTAGTTCTCCTCGGACAGGTTTGCCAGATGGAAATACGTGGCGAACGCGCGGGCCAGCAGCTGGGCGTCGTGCAACGTCATGTTGTCGATGACGTTCACGGCCTCCTTCAGGCCATCCTGGTCGGGGTTCGGATCCTTCAGCTCGGCGAAATGCTCGGCGCTGGCCTCCACCGCGTAATGACGCACGGTGTCGAACGTAGACAGCAGTTCGGGGTTGTATTCGCCCAGTACGTTACGCAGGATCTCAAGACACAGATCCATGTCGTACTTCAGGCTTTCGGGAAGATCATGCTCCTCCGGGCCCTTTCGGCCGGTCCCGGTAGTGACGATGGCGGCGTCAGCGGGAGTGATCTGTTCTTCAGGTGTTGCCATATAACCTCCTTTGCCGAATAACAGGTTGCTCGGTCTACTGGTCGTCTGCGGCTCCTCCGCAGTTGTTGAGACCAGTCGTTGCGAGCCCACAGCCCATATTCAACGTGGTTGTTGTGTGGGCAATAGTGTATCCCCGCGAAATCGCTTTTTACGTTACGAAGTCCATATAGTGCGCCAAGTTGTCCACCTATAGAGACCGAATATCGGACAGCATATGAGACACTGTCCGATTCGCGGAAGATTTGAGCGCCTTACGATTGCTGGCGGGGAAGGCAGGGAGTAGTAATGAAGGATGTGAGCGAACAGAAGAAAAAAAGTGCGCCCGAAGCGAAAGGCGCAACGGCTGTACGTAAATTCCACACCCACTCCATTCCGCTGGACATGGAAGATATTGCACGCGATTGGGAAAAACCGGTGGTGGACGCCGGTATCGCCGCCAAAGCCAGCGTGATTGTACGGGTCGGCATGCTGGACCTGGGAGCCGGCACCGGCTCCTTCCGCGTGCGTGAGATGATGCACCGCATCGCCTACCCGCTGGGCGTGCACGTACGCGCCGACGTGAACCTGACGGATATCGAGGCCACCTGCACGGATGGTCGTAACCGCATCACCGAAGTCGTGGATTTGCCGACCACCGGCGTGAACACCGAACGTATCTGGCTGCTGGAACATTTCGCCGACTGGTTCTCCGTGAATCTCGGCAAGGGGTCGATGTATCACGTCGATTCGCAACTGTCCGATGGCGTGGTCAAGCATTTGGACGAACGTGACGCTTCGCAGTATTCTGCCGATCTGGCCAAGCGCCTGCGCGAACGTGCCAAGGCCGAGGCTGAGGCGGCCAACGGCAGCGTGGACGAGGCGCTGGATCTTGCGTCGAAAACCAAGGTACTCGTGACCTCCGTGGCCAAGTCCTTGGATGATGACAATGAAGAAGCCCACCGACTTTTGGCGGACAGCGCGGAAGTCACTCCGGTCGAAGACAAAGCGGCCGAAGAGAAGGCCTACGACGATGCCGAAGTGTTTACCGGTGACTCCAATGAGTCGGTTGAATCGGCGAACGCGGCGAATGCCGAGGCGGGCGCTGAGGGCGCGGCGGCGAACGGCGCAACCGCCGAAAGCCCTGCTGCAAGCAGTACGAAGCGCAAGAATCGCGTGCCCAAGGAATACGCCGAACACTTCAACGAGCGCTCCGACGAAGAGAAGGCCAAGGGCGGTATCACCGTGCGGCAGGCGCACGAGCGACTCGATCTGATTGAGCGCCGCAAGCCGCTGTACAAGCCGTGGTTCTCCGGTCTGGCCTCCGCCCTGGCCTGCGCGGCCTTCGTGTTCCTGCTCGGCGGCGGCCCATACGACATGATCGGTGCGTTCGTGGGCGCGGGCCTTGGCCAGTGGATGCGTCGCCGGCTGTTTGCATACCATCTGAACCAGTTCTTCGTCACCTTTGTGTGCGTGGCCGCGGCGGCGCTCGCCTGCACCGGCACCCTGCGACTCATCGGCATTTTCGACCCAGTCGCGCTCTCGCACGATACGGCCTACATTGGCGCCATGCTGTTCGTGATCCCCGGTTTCCCGCTCATCACCGGCGGACTCGACATGGCGAAAATCGACTTCCCCTCGGGCATCCAGCGCGTGGCGTACGTGCTGTGCATCATCCTGATGGCCACGCTGGCAGGCTGGGCCGTGGCCGTGATGGTGCACCTGCACCCGGAAGGCTTTGAACCGCTGGGGCTTGACCCGTGGGTCAACGGATTGCTGCGGTTCGTGGCGGCGTTCGTCGGCGTGTGGGGCTTCTCCGTGCTGTTCAATTCGCCGCAGCGCATGTGCCTGGCCGCCGCCCTGATCGGTGCGATCACGGACACGCTGCGCTTGGAATTGCAGGACTTCAACGTGGCACCCGAGATGGCTACCTTCATCGGCGCGTTCCTGGCGGGCATTCTGGCATCGGCGTGGCGTTCATCCGTGCGACGTGGCTGGCTACCGCCGCACCTCGGCTACCCGCGCATCTGCCTGACCGTGCCGTCGATCGTGATCATGGTGCCCGGTCTGTATATGTACCGTGCCATGTGGTACCTCGGCAGCTTCCAGACCATGAATGCGCTGGACTGGGCGTTCCGTGCGTTCATGGTGATTATCTGTCTGCCGATCGGTTTGGCGATGGCCCGCGTGGTGACCGACAAGTCCTGGCGCTACGACATCTGACCGTCATCTTGGCTCCCCTCAGGTGGGGAGCTCGGATAAAACAGCGTCTCAGTATGGAAACGGTGGAAGGTGCTTGAGCCCTTGTATCCACTACCATCAGGCGAAGTGCGTTGCGGCCGTATTCACGGCTGTGACGGTCTGTATGACGCCGCTCCGGCGTCAATCGCATATCAGCACATAGTTCTGCCATGGCGGTAGCCGCTTGGCGTCATGATTGAGGAGGGGCGCAGTTGGCCAACGATTTCTGGATTCTGCTGGCCATGGTCATCTATTTTGCGGCCATGCTGTCCATCGGATTCATCTACTCCAAACGCTCCAACTCCTCCTCCAAGGAATACTTTGCGGGCGGGCGCGGCGTGGGGCCGTGGCTCACGGCCCTGAGCGCCGAAGCCTCCGACATGAGCGGCTGGCTGCTGATGGGCCTGCCGGGCCTGGCCTACTTCACTGGTGCGGCCGACCCGATGTGGACCGCCGTCGGACTGGCGCTCGGCACCTATCTCAACTGGAAGCTTGTGGCCCGGCGACTGCGCCGCTACTCGGTAGTGACCGACGATGCCATCACCATTCCTGACTTCTTCGCCAAGCGTTTCCATGACAAGAAGGGCGTGATCTCCACCATCGCGGCCGTGATCATCCTGGTGTTCTTCAGCGTGTACGTGGGCAGCTGCTTCGTGACCGTGGGCAAGCTGTTCGCCACGTTGTTCGGTTTCGACTACCACGTCATGATGATCATCGGCGCGGTGGTCGTGTTCGTCTACACCGTGGTGGGCGGCTACTTGTCGGTGGTGATGACCGACTTCATTCAAGGCATGCTCATGTTCTTCGCGCTCGCGGTGGTGTTCATCGGCACCGTGGCCAGCGCGGGCGGTGTCGACAACACCGTGGAATTCCTGCGTGCCATCCCCGGCTACCTGTCCGGCACGCAGGTGGCCGCGCCCAAGCTGGACCCGGCCACCGGCCAGCAGCTCGTCGAGGCGGGCAAGGCCGTGTTCGGCGCGCCCTCCGACTACGGCATCATCACCATCATCTCCATGCTGGCGTGGGGCCTGGGTTACTTCGGTATGCCGCAGGTGCTGGTGCGCTTCCTGTCCATCCGCAGCGTGGAAGAAGTGCGCAAGTCCCGAATCATCGCCACCTCCTGGTGCGTGATTTCGCTGGGTTGCGCAGTGTGCATCGGCTTGGTGGGGCGTGCGATGATGCCCACCGAACTGCTGACCTCCACCGATGCGGAAACCATCTTCATCGTGCTGGCGCAGACCCTGCTGCCGAGCTTCATGTGCGGCGTGGTGGTCTCCGGCATTTTCGCGGCCTCGATGAGCTCCAGCTCCTCGTATCTGATCATCGGCGCTTCGGCCATGGGCGAGAACATCTTCCGCGGGCTGCTGCACCGCAAGGCCACCGACAAGCAGGTCATGATTGTGGCCAGGGTCACGCTGGTGGTCATGTTCCTGTTCGGCATTCTGGTGGCATACGACCAGAACTCGTCGATCTTCCAGGTGGTGTCTTACGCGTGGGCCGGGCTTGGTGCCTCATTCGGCCCGTTGATGCTGTGCTCGCTATACTGGCGTCGCGCCAACAAGGCCGGCGCCGTGGCCGGCATGCTGTCCGGCACGGCGGCCGTGCTGATCTGGCACAACCTCGTCAAGCCCTTGGGCGGCGTATTCGCCATCTATGAGCTGCTGCCGGCGTTCATCATTTCGCTGCTGTTCATCGTGGTGGTTTCGTTGCTGACCGCCAAGCCGAACAAGCGCATGCTCTACGAATTCGACCACTACATGGACGATCCGCTGCCCGGCACCCTGCCGTCCGGCACCGTGCTCGTCGACGAGCCCATGGAAGCCATGGAGTCCGAGGTCCGCAGCGGCAAATGACACGTGCCTGCTGTGCGGTCGGCTCGTATGGCAGAGGAGTGGCTTTTTTGTGGTTCGGCAGGAACCATTGAGGCCAAAACGGACTTCGAGGGGCTGATTTGACGTTCTGGAGAGATCTACTTCCGTTTCAAGGGGCTGATGCCTGAGTAGACGCGGCTCCAAAACGGCGGAATGGCGTTGACGTAAGGGCATTGATACACGTGGTCTACCGGATGATCAGCCCCTTGAAACGGAAGTAGACCTCCGGCGGAGGCCAAATCAGCCCCTTGAAATGGGTTTTGAATACCGTAGCGCGGTGCGGACGGTGCGGACTGACTCTACCGGGCTTATTATTCCTGCGTCGTCGGAATAATTGGCAGCAGAGGCTCGAATTTCAGCCGTTTGTACAGTGGAATACGGCGTAGCTTTCGGACATCGCTAATTTGCTGGGTAGTTTGCCGCATCGTGAGCTGGACCGTTTTGCCCGTAACCTCCTGTATCCTTTCGGCAACTCTTCGGGCAAGGGCCTCTTCTCCCGCTTCGTCGCCAATATCTAATTTGGTGACTTGAATGTACTTCCAGCCAGCATCTTCGATCATCTGGCGGCGTCTCGCGTCATTCAGCCATTGCCCGGCATGATGAGAGCCTTCGTATTCGATACATATCTTGAATTCAGGGTATGCAAGATCGAGATATATGGGTCTGGTGTTGTTTCCTACGAATATTGGATAATTCACCTGCGGGCAATTCAGACCGTATTTCAAGAGAACCAAACGAGTTCGTGTTTCCATGGAGGAATCTGTGCCCGCGCGCGCCAAAAGTAGGGCGCGACGGCATTTGTTATACCCGCGGAACAAATACGAATTGGTGCCATTCTCTTTGTCGGCTCGCACCTGGGCCTCGGCCTCATCGAGATACAGAGAAAGGGCGTCGATGGTTGTTCTGCAGAGCCTTCGATCTCGTCGCATCATGGAATCAGCGAGAACGATGAGTTCTTCAAGTTCGAGATACGTGGAGAACATGGCCCATGTGCAAGCTGGTGAAGTGCATGTGAATTGTCCCTCGATTATGACCGTGTCTAGTGGAAAAGGCCATACAACCACTTTGACCCCCACAATGTGCCGTTTGTCATTGGCGTGTGGAACCGCAACAATGGTTGTAGTTGCAAGGCCTCTGTGTTTGCTTGATATGCGGGGTACTTCAATTGACAAAAGCTCCAACGCTGTTGTCAGGGCATAGGGTGGGCGCCATGCGCTTCGTCGTTGAACATCTGCGCACGTCTGCATTCGTTGGTACTTCTGCATTGTCAGCTCGGTCAATGCCGTTGAGCTACCCATGATGATCACCCCTTCGTGATGTTCGCTTTGTCCTCGCAGTGTAGAGTCCGGCTACCGGCCCTGTCTACCGCCCCAATTTTTCGGTGGATAAATGTGGATAAGTCGGTGGATAAACTATGGGTGTTCATCGCAGTTGCAGGCCATCCCGCAATTACATGGAACGTAGGGGTTTGCAGGCAGCCAGCGGGAATCGCCGTCGACGGCGCGATTCAACTTGGACGAATCTCCATGGCGTTCATGCAAAGGTGGCATGATGGCCGGTATGAGTAGCTTGGTGCGTATTGTCAATGCCGGTGTTCCGGGGTCTCAGGACCGCGTGGATGTGGTGCTTCGCGATGGGGTTGTTGCGTCTGTCGGCCCTGCTGGAACGGTCTCGGCTTCGGACAGCACGATGCAGACTAAGGCGCATACGACATCGTTGGAATACGCGACGAATGCCATTGCTTCTGGCAGCGTCTCAATCCCAACGTCGGCCGCCGCACCCGCCGACGAAACCACCATCGACGCCGACGGCCTGTGGGTTATTCCCGGCCTGTGGGACTGCCACACGCACTTCACGCAATGGGCTAAGACGCTGGGCCGACTGGACCTCATCAATGCCCGTTCCGCCGCCGAAGCGATGGACATGTTGCGCCGTCATCTGGATGAGCGCCGCGCCGCCGACACGCTTGACCCAGATGCCTTCGTGGTGGGCATGCGATTCCGTCACTCGCTGTGGGCCGACGACGAGCAGCCCACACTGGCCGCAATTGACGCCGTGACCGGCGAACAGCCGGTGGCCCTCTCCAGCGCGGACATGCACTGCGGATGGGTGAATTCCGCCGCGGCCCGCAGGCTTGGCGTACATGTGGACGAATCCGGTCTGGTCGGTGAACTCGAATGGTTCAACGCCTACACCGCCTTCGACAAGGCGCCGGGCGCTGCTGAAGAGACTGACCGTCTGCTGCGCGAGGCCGAACAGGACGCCGCAAGCAAGGGCGTGGTGGGCATCCGCGATTATGAAATGGCCGAAAACATCGATACATGGATCAATCGTTTCGCGGCCGGCATTAACGGTTTGCGCGTGGACGCCGGTGTATACCCCGAGCGGTTGCGAGCCGCCATTGACGCGGGTTGGCATACCGGCAAGGAATTGCCGGGCAGCGCCGGGCTTGGCCATGTGGGCGCCATGAAGCTCATCTCGGACGGATCGCTCAACACCCGCTCCGCCTACTGCTCCACGCCGTATTCGGGCATCGAGCCGCTGACGTATGGCACGCTGAGCTACACGCCGCAGCAAATCGAAGACTATATGCGCCTAGCCACCGAGCATGGCTTCGACATTGCCTGCCACGCCATTGGCGACGAAGCGAACACCATTGCGCTCAACGCAGTCGCCGCCACGCACGCACATGGATCGATCGAGCATGCGCAGATGCTCAAACCCGTCGATATCCCGCGTTTCGCCGAGCTGGGGCTCACGGCCAGCATCCAGCCGCAGCACGCCATGGATGACCGCGACGTCATCACCCGTTTCTGGGCCAACCCGGCCGGCATCCCTTATCCGTTCAGGGCCCTCCACGACGCCGGTACCACGCTGCGCATGGGCTCGGATGCGCCCGTGGCCCCGCTGGACCCGTGGCTGGCCATTTCCGCCGCCGTGCTCGGCACCGAAAGCTCTGACCGCGAGCCGTTCCAGCCCGAGCAGTGCCTCGATGTGCATACCTCGCTGGCAGCCTCGACCGCCACTGGCCGTGACCGCCTTGCATCCGGCGACCCGGCCGATATGGTGTTGTTGGACGCCGACCCATACGCCGCCGATACTCCGGAAGCCATGCGCGCTATGCCGCAACACGTCGTAATGACATTGCTGTGCGGGGAGCGTACGTATTGATGCAAGCCATCGGCATGAAGTGACCAGAGGTCCGTCTTGATAGCCGCGTTGCACGGAAAAACAAGAAATCCGCCCCTCGAAGTGAAGATAGGACACAGCAGACGCCGCAATACAAAAACGCCGTGTCAGTTGCCCAGTTGGGGCTGACACGGCGTCTTGCTACGAGCGGCGGGAAAATCAGTACTTCATGCCCATGGCCTCGCGCACCTGGTCGAGGGTCTCCTCGGCGATGGCGTTGGCGCGCTTGTTGCCGTCGTGCAGGATGTCACGAATGGAATCCATGTCCTTGGCCAGCTCGGCGCGGCGCTCGCGGTGCGGGGCCAGGAACTCGTTGACTGATTCGATGACGTATGCCTTGAGCGCGCCGGCGCCGGAATCACCGATCTCCTCGGCGATGTCCTTCGGGTCGCGGCCGGTCACCAGGCCGGCGGTGGTCAGCAGGGCGGAGACCTGCGGGCGGGCAACCGGGTCGAAGGTGATGCGGCGCTCGGAATCGGTCGGGCTCTTCTTGATGAGCTTGGCGGTTTCCTCGGCGGTGGCGCCCAGCATGATGGAGTTGCCGTACGACTTGCTCATCTTGCGGCCGTCGAGACCCGGAATCTCCGGTGCCTCAGACAGAATGGCGGCCGGCTCCGGGAACACCGGGTTCTTCTTGGCGTAACGCTCGTTGAAACGGCGGGCGATGGTGCGCGTGATTTCCACGTGCGGCAGGTTGTCCTTGCCGATCGGCACGACATTGGCCTTGCAGAAGAGGATGTCGCACGCCTGATGCACCGGGTAGGTGAGCAGCAGACCGGTCAGCGCGTGGCCGGACGCCTCCATCTCGGACTTCACGGTCGGGTTGCGGTGCAGCTCGGCCTCGGTGACCAAGGACAGGAACGGCAGCAGTAGCTGGTTCTCGGCCGGCACGGCGGAGTGGGTGAACATCATGGTCTTGTTCGGATCGATGCCGGCGGCCATGTAGTCGAGCACCAGGTTCAGCACGTTGTCTTGGATGTGCTCGGTGGTGTCGCGGTCGGTGATCACCTGGTAGTCGGCGATGATGATGTTCGTGTTGACGCCGCGCTCCTGCATGGCGACACGCTCACGGATCGAGCCGAAGTAGTGGCCGAGGTGCAGCCGGCCGGTCGGGCGGTCGCCGGTCAACATGGTGAAGGACGACGGCTTGGCCTCCAGCTTGGCGAGCGTTTCGTCCGAACGCTTTTTGGCCGCGAGGAAGCTCGCGCTCATCTCATTGCCTGCCGCTGTCAGTTGCTGCTCGTCGGTCATGCGAAAATCCTTTGAATATGCCCTAAATAAACGCTTTTTATGGTAAAAGTGTGAGCCGACAACGAACAAGCCACTATTAGTGGTACTCTCTATTGTTGATGAATCGAACAGCACAGTAATCGCAGGGGGTCAGATGGGCCGCGGACGTCAAAAAGCAAAACAGCAGAAAATTGCCCGAAAGCTCAAGTACCTGACCACCGATACCGACTACGATGAGCTGGCAAAAGAGCTGAGCGAGCAGGAGCCGGGAATGGGCTCTCCTGACCCGTTCGCCGACATCGATGACCAGTATGCGGACAAGGATGTGGATTCCGCTGCTGATGACCACGCTTCCGGTGCCGCCGAGGCAGCTCCCGCTACGCAGGAGGATGACCTCGACGAGTACGCCAAGTGGGCTGCCGAAGCCGCCGCAAAGGCGACCAGCGGCGAGTTCCCGGCCTCCGCGCCTGCCGCACCGAAGCCGGCCCCGCGCAAGCCGATTCCGATGCCCATGCCTTCCGCGCTCAAGCCCAAGAAGAGCTGAACGCCGGTCTTCTCGTAATAATCCCCTTGTGCTTGGTTGAGCACAAGGGGATTTGTGGTTATGGCTGATGGTGCCGCCGCTGGTGGCTTACTTACGCTTCGCGCCTCACAGCGGCAGCAGGTCGCTCAGGTCGTCGCGCTCGCCGACCGCGCTGATGTGGCCGGCGTCCTTTTCCTCTGCCCATGTGGTGATGCCGCAGGCCAGCCGCAGCCAGACTTCCGGGTCCAGCTCGATGACGTCCGGCGGGGTCAGGTTATGCGGGTCCGATTCCGGGCCGTCCAAGATTTTGACCGCCCCCCACGGCGCGACACGCACCTCCACGCCAGGGCCGGGTGCGCGCCGCTCCAGCAGAAACAGCGAGTAGCGCACGGCCATCGCCCACACCGGGCGTGGCAAGACAGGGGAGACGGTCAGACGATGTGGTGTGTTGTCCGCCAGCTCCCGGGCCGCGGCACGCCATTGCACCAGCGCGTCATGCCCGCGTTTCAGGTCTTTTTCAAGAATTACTGCCATGTATCCCATCATGGCACCGGAGCCGGAAGATCTTCCATAATGCAAACGATGGCATACGGTGTGATGCGGAATATCGGGGCATGTGCTACGCTCTAAATGAGAACGTATGCAAGAACGCTCCGCCATCGTCGTTACGGAGAGTTCATGCTTACGTTTGTGCGACGATACCTATCGCGCGGCATAATTAACACGGGCACTTATCCCGGAAGGAAAGTCAGAATGACCGAAATCACCGCACCGAAGTCTCCTGTCACGGCGGAACAATTCGCCGACGAGATTCGTGAACAACTGAAATACACTCAGAACGTCACCACCGAGCAGGCTACCCCTGCTGACGTGTATGTCGCCGCATCCAAGGCCGTGCGCAACCACCTTGCCGACTCCTGGTTCAAGACCCAGGCCGACACCGTGAACGGCAACACCAAGGCCGTCGGCTACCTGTCCGCAGAATTCCTGATGGGTAAGCAGCTGCGCAACGCGCTGCTCAACGCCGGTCTGACCGAGCAGTTCGACAAGGCCGTGGAAGCCCTCGGCTTCAAGGTCCAGGACGTCGTCGACGCCGAATACGAGCCGGGCCTCGGCAACGGCGGCCTCGGCCGTCTGGCCGCCTGCTTCATCGACTCCCTCGCCTCGCTGGGCGTGCCGGCCTTCGGCTACGGCATCCAGTACAAGTACGGCATCTTCAAGCAGGAGTTCGACAAGGACGGCAAGCAGGTCGAAACCCCGGACTACTGGCTGGCCAACGAAGAGCCGTGGGGCCACATCGACTACAACCGCGACCAGAAGGTTTCCTTCGGCGGCAAGGTCGTCGAGAACGCCGACGGCACCAAGACCTGGCAGCCCGCATGGTCCGTGCGCGCCGTGCCGGTGGACTACCTGGTCCCCGGCTACAAGTCCGGCCGCGTGAACACCCTGCGCCTGTGGAGCGCCAAGAGCTACGACGAGTTCGATCTGCTCGCCTTCAACCGCTCCGAGTACATGGAAGCCGTGACCCCGCAGGTCAAGGCCGAGAACATCTCCAAGATTCTCTACCCGGAAGACTCCACCAAGGTCGGCAAGGAACTGCGCCTTGAGCAGCAGTACTTCTTCGTCTCCGCCTCCCTGCACGACGCCATCCGCGTCTTCTACCCGGGCCAGGACAAGCCGGATCTGACGACTTTCCCGAACAAGATCGTCTTCCAGCTCAACGACACCCACCCGGTGATCGGCATCCCCGAGCTCATGCGCATCCTCATCGATGAGTACGGCTACGACTGGGATACCGCGTGGTCCATCACCACCAAGACCTTCAACTACACCTGCCACACCCTGCTGCCGGAGGCCCTTGAGGTCTGGCCGGCCAGCCTGATCGGCGAGCTGCTGCCGCGTCACCTTGAGATCATCGAGAAGATCAACGCGCAGTTCGAGGACGAGCTCAAGTCCAAGGGCGTCGACAAGAACACCATCAAGGACATGGCCATCTACACTGGCGACGCCGTGCGCATGGCCTACTTGGCCACCTACGGCGGCTCCCACGTCAACGGCGTGGCCGAGCTGCACTCCCAGCTCCTGAAGGACGTCACCCTCAAGAACTTCTCCGACGTCTACCCGGACAAGTTCACCAACGTGACCAACGGCGTGACTCCGCGTCGCTTCGTCAAGCTCGCCAACCCGCGCCTGTCCGACCTCATCACCGAGGGCCTCGGCACCGACAAGTGGCTCTCCGACCTGGAGATGCTCAAGGGCCTCGAGCCGCTGGCCAAGGACGATGAATTCGTCAAGAAGTTCGCCGCCGTCAAGAAGGCCAACAAGGTCGACTTCGCCGCCTACGCCAAGCGCGAGTACGGCTTCGAGCTCGACCCGAACACCATGTTCAACACCATGGTTAAGCGCCTGCACGAGTACAAGCGCCAGTCCCTGAAGATCCTGTCCGTCATCTCCACCTACGCCGACATCAAGTCCGGCAAGGTCAAGGCCGAGGACGTCACCCCGCGCACCGTGTTCTTCGGTGCCAAGGCCGCCCCGGGCTACTACCTGGCCAAGATGACCATCCAGCTCATCAACAACGTCTCCCGCGTGGTCAACAACGATCCGGACGTCAAGGGCAAGCTGGCCGTGTACTTCCCGTGGAACTACAATGTGCGCCTCGCCCAGCACCTGATTCCCGCCACCGACCTCGACGAGCAGATCTCGCAGGCCGGCAAGGAGGCCTCGGGTACCGGCAACATGAAGTTCGCCCTCAACGGCGCGATGACCGTCGGTACGCTCGATGGCGCGAACGTCGAGATCCGTGAGCGCGTCGGCGCCGAGAACTTCTTCCTGTTCGGCATGACCGTCGACGAGGTCGAGAAGAAGTACGCCGAGGGCTACAATCCCGCCTCCTACTACGAGGCCGACCCGCGCCTGAAGCACGCCATCGATATGGTGGCCGACGGCACCTTCTCCAACGGCGACCGCAACGCCTACTCCCCGCTCGTGGCCGACTGGCTGACCAAGGACTGGTTCATGACCTTGGCCGACTTCTCCGCCTACATGGACATCCAGTCCGAGATCGAGGCCCTCTACGCTGATGAGCTCGAATGGAACCGCAAGGCCCTGCTCAACGTGGCCAACTCCGGCTACTTCAGCTCCGACCGCTCCATGGAAGACTATTTGGAACGTATCTGGCACACTGCTCCTCTGGCCTGACGGCCGCCGGAGCGGCGCGCCAGCTACGTGCTGGTTTCTACCTCGCGGCTGTCGCCGCTCGGCGTCGCCTACGGGAAGCCCACCGGGCTTCCCGCTTAACGGCTCCGCGTATCTGGCACACTGCTCCTCTGGCCTGACGGCCGCCGGAGCATAAGAAGCCCCGCAACCGACATCCATCGGTTGCGGGGCTTCTTGCGTTGAAAGACCGCCCTATCAGGCTTCGGCCGGGGCGGCTTTCGCCTCGTCATCGGCCTCATCCTCGGCCTTATTCAGACCTAGGTCGACCGGCGAGGAGCTGTTCTCCCACGGCTCCTCCCACGGATCGTAATCCGGGTTCTGCTGCTTGTAGATGTACAGGCCAACAAGCGCGGCGAGCAATCCGCCGAACAGCAGCGCGAAGAACTTCCAACCGTTAGAAGACTTGTTCTCCATGACGGCTCCTTTCCCTAGGGATCGTCTGGTCGGTATGCCCATTCAGACCGACTCTGCTCCCTATTCTAGGCCGCTGTTTGTGACGATTGGGTGGAATGACATTCGTGGGCGATTCATCCGCGCCCGTCTGCCCTTGGCCGGCTCGGCATCTTCGCGGCGCGTGGAACGCATCCGAGACCTTCGATACAGTGGGCTGCATGCATATTCCTACACAACGGGAGATTCGATACCAGTGGGAGCGCGGTGGTCCGGTGATGACCTGGGCGCTGATTGTTGCGTGCGTGGCAGTGTGGCTACTGGAGGTATTGTTGGGATTTATTGCCCCGGGCCTGAGGGCTTGGTTGATGTACCTCGGCATGGCGGCTCCGGTCAGACTGGTGGCTGAGCCGTGGACGCTCATCACCTCGATGTTCCTGCATGCGCCGAACTCGCTATTGCATATCCTGTTCAACATGATTGCTCTGTATTCCGTGGGCCCAGTGCTGGAACGAATGATCGGCCACTGGCGGTTCTTGGGACTGTATGTGATTTCCGGCCTTGGCGGCTCCTTGGGACTTATGGTGTGGGCTGCGGTGGCTCCGGGAGGCATCGGCTGGCAGATGGCAGCCTATGGGGCTTCTGGAGCCTTATTTGGCCTGTTTGCATCATTGCTGGTGGTATATCGCCGTATCGGCGCCGATATCCGCTCCATGTTGATCTGGATGGCGGTGAACTTCGCCTTGCCGTTCGTGGTCGGTGGCGTGGCGTGGCAGGCGCATGTCGGCGGCTTTGTAGTGGGTGGAATACTCACATGGCTGCTGGTGGGTGGTGTGCCGGCGTGGCGCGGTAAAAGCCTGAAATGGCGCATGCAGGTGTACGGCTGGGCCATGGTGGTGCTGGTCATTGCGTTGATTCTGTTGTGCAATATGGCCAATCCTTACGGGTGGATGAGTTTCGGCTCCCTGCACTGATATGGCTTGATATGGCTGTAAAAAAAAACGATTGATGCCGGGTATTGCGGAACATGCAGTGCCCGGCATCAATGTATGTGCGGAAAGCGACGATGTGGATATTAGCGATGTGGATATCGTCGTTCGGCGAGTGGGTGTGTGCCGTATGAAGATATCCACAGTAATGAGATGCGCGCAATGACGAGTTATCCACGATAATGAGTTATCCACAATGGTGACTTGTGCACAAGTGTGTAGAAAAGTGCATAAGACTGTGGATAACTTATGTGGATAAGTTAGGAATGCCGCGGTATTATTGGGTTTGTTGCAGTGGATAACTCGGGTGTATAACTGTTCCCTCGCTGTGGCGATGTATGCCAAGCCAAAGTTATGCACGAGATATACACCGAGAAACGCCGCTTATCCACCACTTATCCACATGGTTTTCCACATTCGGTGGAAAACTACATGGGTGTAATTCATCCACAGGCTGTGGATAACGTAGTGGATAAGTCGTGGATAAGTGGTGGATAGCTGTGGATGAACAGGCTAAGGCACGAAAAAGGCCGACCTCCGCATACGGGAGGTCGGCCTTTCTCATAAGAACTAAGAACAACCTAACGATAGAAAAACGATCTACCGATAGATAAGCGCAACGAGCCGGAACTCAGCGCCATCCCATCGTCATCAGGAATCCGATCATGATCAGGGCGAAACCGATGCCGAGGTTCCACGCACCGATGTTTGGAATCGGCCAGGAGCCGGACGGGGAGAGGTAGTACACCACGCACCAAATCAGGCCGATGATCATAAGCGCGCAGAACAGCGGCACGAACCAACGCGGGTTCGACTTGGTGCCCTTAATGGTTTCTTCAACGCGCTTGGTGTTCTCCGCCTGGCGGTTCATCATACGCTGCATCTGCGGGGTCAGCGTGGCCTTATCGGCAGTGGCGTTGAGCACGGCCTGCACCTGCTCCATATTCACGCCGTAAGCCGCGCCTTCCTCGGCAGAAGCGTTCTCTGCGTTCTGCTCGGTGTCTTTGCTGGCGGTCTCGTCAGCAACGGTGCTGGATGAGGTCTCGCTCTGCCAGTCCTTCTGGTTGTTCGAGTCGGTTTCGTGCAGCTCTTCGTCAGCCATCAGCATAGTCTCCATTCAATAGGCTAAAAGTCATAATAGTGGCTACACTCGAAAGCGGCGACCAGAGTCGGCAAGAAGACAGGAAATTCATGGCCAGACATGTAGGTAAGCACGGTGCACGGCACTCCCTATGGGGTGGTGTCGCGGTATTCGTCGTCATTGCCTTGACCGGTTTTCTGCTGAGCACCAACGTGAGGGTCAATCGTACGGTTGCCGTCACCAACGATACGGCTGATCTGGTGGAGCAAGGCGTGGACGAGGTCAACCAGCTGCAGCAGGACGTCAGCGATCTGACCGAACAGGTCGCCAATCTTACGGACGCGCTCAAGGCCGATGGCACCGATGGCACCGACAGCACACAGAACCAAGGCAAGGACTCCAGCAATGTGGATTCCAGCCTGATGCTGCCCGCGCTCAGCGGCAGCGGCGTAACGGTAACGCTGGATGATTCTCCGTTGTGGGAGAACGCAGTCAACAACAACGGCACGACCGCCAATATCAACGATTACGTGATCCACCAGCAGGACGTCGAATCGGTGGTGAATGCCTTGTGGGCCGGCGGTGCCGATGCGCTGATGATTATGGATCAGCGGGTGCTGTTCAATTCGGCGGTCATCTGTTCCGGCAACGTGCTGTCGTTGCACGGTAAGAAATACTCGCCGCCGTTCACCATTTCCGCGATTGGTGACCCGCAAAGACTTCGCGCAGCGTTGAACGACTCCGAAGCCATTACCATTCTTAAGCAATATGTGACCGCGTTTGGCATTGGCTACAAGGTGGAGAATGCCGAGGACCTTCAGTTCCCCGCTACCGCCGCCTTGCTGCAGCAGTTGAAATATGCCACGGTCGATACGTCAAAGACCACAGATGAGGAGCAGACTCAGCAATGAGACACGGCAGGCACAACAGCGGCGTACCGGCGCCCATTGATCTCGCGTCCGTGTCGGACGTACAGCCCTTCCCCGAGGACGATGCCGCACGAATGGCGGCAGACCCGGCCAACGCCAGTAGGGCAAGGTCCCGTCGTGCCGCAGTACGCGGCGCGTCTTCGCCCCAGCGGAGCCCGGTCTGGCAGGCACTCGGCATCTGCGCCGAACTGCTGATTACCGCTGCCGTGATTTGCGCCCTGTACATCGTCTGGCAGATGTGGTGGACCGGTGTCGAGGCGGAGCGAGCCCAGAACGAAACCACCCAGTCCGTCGACTGGAGCGACCCCAGCAACAACGGGGGAACGGTCACCATCGCCAAAGCCCAGGAGGGCGATGCGCCGGTACAGCCGAAAGACGCGAAATATGGCGACTTGATTGCGCAGATCTACATTCCGCGCTTCGGCTCCCAATGGCACCGCAACATCGTGGAAGGCACCACGCTCGAGCAGCTCAATCGCCACGGTCTGGGCCATTACGACACCACCCAGATGCCGGGGCAGGTCGGCAACTTCGCCGTCGCCGGCCACCGCAACGGCTACGGGCAGCCGTTGGGCGATGTGGACAAGTTGCAGGAAGGCGATCCCATCATCGTTCGTACCAAGGATTACTGGTACGTCTACCACTACACCCGGTACGAGATTGTGCTGCCCACGGACGTGCATGTGATCGCCCCCAATCCGGAAGACTCCACTGCCAATCCCACCAAACGCATGATCACACTGACCACCTGTGAGCCGAAATACTCCACCCCCACCCATCGATGGATCAGCTATGGTGAGTTGGCGTACTGGGCCAAAGTGTCCGACGGTGTGCCCAAAGAGCTGGCTACTACTGATTCGTCCGGTGCAGTGATGTTCTCCACCACCGAAACCCCCTCGATCGCTTCCCGCATTGGCTCGCTGGACAAGGTGGTATTCGGCGCGCTGGTAGTGTGGCTGGTTCTGTTCATTGCCGCTGCGGTGGCATGGCGCTGGCCGGTGCTGCGCGAGATTCGCGCGGGTGAGCGTCGCCGTCCGGATGCCAGCATCTATGGCGGACTGTTGCGTCTGCAGCCCGGCGTGGCACCGATTCGATGGTTGCTGCTGGCTCTGCTGCTGTTCGCAGCCGCCGCGGCGCTGTTCCAGTGGGGATTCCCTTGGGCCGCCGCCAATATCCCATTCCTACAGCAGATGTCGAACTTCGTGGCAGCGAGCTGACGGCATCCTAGTACTATGGCTTGCAGTACACGTCCCTCAAGGAGAGCCCTATGACCGATTCCGCGCATATTTTGGTGGTGGATAACTACGATTCCTTCGTCTACACGATCGTAGGCTATCTGCAAACCCTTGGCGCCACTGTTGATGTGGTGCGTAACGACGCTATCGACCCAGCCGCGCCGGGTGTACTGGACGGTTACGATGGCGTGCTGATTTCTCCCGGCCCTGGTGCTCCGGCCGAATCCGGTGCCAGTGAGGATATGATTCGCCTGTGCGCGGCCAGCGGCGTGCCGATGTTTGGTGTGTGCCTGGGCTTGCAGGCGCTCGCTGAGGTGTACGGCTGCACTGTGGACCATGCGCCCACCATCATGCATGGCAAGACCAGCTTGGTGGAACATATCGATGACGAGATTTTCGAGGGCGTGGCCAACCCCATGACCGCCACCCGCTACCATTCGTTGGCCGTCGAGCCCGATTCGGTGCCGGATACGCTGGTGGTTACCGCGTGGACGCAAGGCGACCACATTATTCAGGGCGTGCGTGTCAAGGGCAAGCCGATGTACGCCGTGCAATTCCATCCCGAATCCGTGATGACCCAGGACGGCTACCGTCTGCTGGCCAACTGGCTTAAGGTCTGCGGCCAAGACAACGCCGTGGCCAAGTCCGCCGGCCTCCAGCCCAAAGTTACGAAGTAGCTTTTCCGCGCGGCGATACTCTCCCCGGAATGTGTCGCTAGAACGAGGCTTGCGTACTGGTTTTGCGACGCTTCCCGGGATTGTTGCGCTGGGATAGCTCTTTATACAGCAAAGGGGAGGGGCGCAGAAGCCCTTCCCCTTTGTGTTGCGTGTATGTGTTGCGCTATTTGCGTTGCATATGCGCAACACATACACGCCCGGCGCTTACTTGCTACTCACCGGTTCACTCACCGGTTCCGCCCCCGTTGCCAGTACCGTTGCCACCGTCTCCGGTACCGGTACCGCCGCCAGTGCTGCCGGCCTTCGTGGTAATGGTGACGGTCGATCCCGCATCTACCTGGCTGCCAGCGCCAGGATTGATGCTGACTACCACAGCGGTGCTGCCGGTTGGACCATTGGCCTGAGCCTTGAGGCCCACGGCCTTGAGCATGAGTTCGGCGGTGACGTAGTCAGTGCCAGCGGTGATATTCGGCACAGCGACCTTCTCCTTGCCCGTGGACACCCAAATGGTGATGAACCCGCCCTGTGCGATGGAAGAGCCCGAATCAGGGCTTACACGGGTAATCAGACCGGCCTCCACCGTATCGGAGCTCTCCTGCTCCACAGTGAAGCTGAACTTGCCCTCATACTGCTGTAGCACGCTGTCCTTCGACTGACCGACCAAATTGCTCGGTACGGTGGTCATGCCGGAAGAAACATATATGGTGATGGTGGTGCCCTTGGGAACCGACTGACCGGCGGCAGGATCGGTTTTCGTCACCATATCCTTGGCGATGTCGGCGCTGTCTTCGGTTTTGACGGCGGCGTTCACCTTGAACCCGGCGCTTTCCAGAATGCTGCGCGCCTCTTCCTGGCTGCGTTCCTTGACATCCGGAACCTGAGTGGACTGCGGGCCTGCGGAGAACCACACCTTCACGGCAGATCCCTTGGCCACCTTGGAGCCGGCGTCCGGGCTCATCTTGGTGCAGGTGCCTTCCGGCTCGGTGGAGTCGGTGTCTTGCTTTTCGGTCATCTTCAAACCCGATGCCTTGAGTTTGAGCTCGATGCTGTCCTTGGATGTGGAAGCGTTGCACACCTCAGGGATGGTGACGGTGTCTTCCGAGGACTTGTTGCCGGAGCCGTTCATGGCGAACACGATGCCCACAATGACAAGCACTGCAACAATCGCTGCGATCACCGAACCGATGATGATCTTCTTGCGCTTCTTGGCCTTGGCCGCCGCCGCACGCTGCTGCGCACGGGACTGCAACGCCGCTGAGTTGGCACCATTGGCCGGTGGAATCTGCTCGAACTGACCGGTCACCGGGTTGAATGCTTGGGTGGGTTGCTGATGCGGTTCCACCGGCGTGGTGGGCAAATCACGTTCGGCTTCCTTGCGGGCCTTCATATTCGACAGGTCCGTCAACGGGTTGAACGCGGCCGCCACCGGCACGCCGCCGTTCATGTAGGTCAGGATGTCGGTCTTGAATTCGGAGGCCGTGGCATAGCGATTCTGGCGGTCCTTGGCCATGGCCTTGGCGCAGATCGAATCCCACATCTTCGGCAGCCCCGGCACCACGGCGGATGGCGGCGTGGCGACTTCGGAAACATGCTGGTAGGCGATGGCCACGGCGGAATCGCCGGTAAACGGCGGGCGGCCGGTGAGCATCTCGTAGAGCACGCAGCCGGCGGAATACAGGTCGGAACGCATGTCGACGGTCTCGCCGCGCGCCTGCTCGGGAGAAAGGTACTGTGCGGTGCCCACCACGCCCTGCGACTGGGTCATGGTGGCTGCGGAATCGTCCAGAGCGCGGGCGATGCCGAAGTCCATGACCTTGACCACGCCCTGCTCGGAAATCATGATGTTGCCGGGCTTGATATCGCGGTGGATAATGCCCATGCGATGCGAATAGTCGAGCGCGTTAAGCACGCCCAACATCACCTGTTCGCAGTCGCGCTGGCTGAGTGCGCCGTTGACCTTGATGATGTCGCGCAGGGTCTGGCCCTTGACGTATTCCATGACGATGTATGGCAGACGCTCGGCATCGCCGCTTTCGGAAGAAACCAGTTCTTCTCCCGAATCGTAGATGTTCACGATGTTCGGGTTGTTCATCTGGGCCACGGCGTGTGCTTCGCGGCGGAAACGGGCCAGGAAGATGTCGTCGTTGGCCAGATCGGCGCGCATGATTTTCACGGCCACGGTACGGCCCAGACGGGTGTCAAGAGCCACGTGGACCTCGGCCATGCCGCCACGACCGATGAGCTGGCCAAGCTGGTAGCGTCCGCCGGCCAATGCGGTGGGCATACTGGTGCTCATTGCTTATTCCCTCCCAATCTTGAGGCCGGGGCCTCCAAAACAATGCGTGGCGTGCTGGTCACTCGGCGCGGCAGTCGATTGCCGGACGTGGCCATGGCGGTGTCGGCCATTTCGGTCTGCTGATCCAGCAGACGGCGTTCGATGCGTGCCAGCGTACGGGACACCACCAGCGCGTCTTTCGGGCGATCCAACGGGTCCTTGGCCAGCATTGACATGACAAATTCGCGTAACTGGACGTCCACCGAGTCCGGCAGCGGAGGCACGGGATTGTTCACGTGCGCTGCGGCGATATCGACCGGAGTGGTGCCGGTGAACGGACGATGCCCGGCAAGGCCCTCGTACGCCACTACGCCCAGTGAATAGATGTCCGATTGCGGCGTGGCCTGCTGGCCCTGCGCCTGCTCGGGGGAGATGTATTGTGCGGTGCCCACCACCATGCCGTCCTGGGTGATCTGGCCCTGACCCGTGGAGTAGCTCACACCGAAATCGGTGATTTTCACTTCGCCGGTGTCGGAAACCATGATGTTGGCCGGCTTGACGTCACGATGAATCACGCCGTGCGAGTGGGCCACGAACAGGCCTCGCGCGGTCTGAATCAGGATGGGCAGCAGTTCGATGGGATCCATCGCGCCCTTGCTGTGGAACAGGTCCGCCAACGATTTCGAGGGGACGTATTCCATAATCAGAAAGCCGATGCCGTCATGCTCGTAGTATTCGAACAACGCAGCGATATTCGGATGCGCCAGATTGGCGGAATTATGGGCTTCGGCACGCAGACGGCGTAGCTTGGCCTCGGCGTTGGTCATGTCCGAGCGCAGCGCCTTGATGGCCACTTCACGGCCGAGCTGAATATCGTAGCCTTTCCAGACCTCGCCCATACCGCCTTGCGCAAGACGCGAATCAAGACGATATCGGCGGTGAATAAGCTGTCCTTCGACTAGTTTCACTGCTGCAAAGCCTCCTGCATCATCGCGCGCATGATCGGGCCAGCGGCGAGCGAACCGTGTACATCTGTGTTATGCACCAACACCGCGACGGCGATCTGCGGATTGTCCGCCGGCGCGAAACCGATCACCCAGCCGTCGATGGCAGAGTTGTCGATACCGATTTGTGCGGTACCGGTTTTGGCCGCCACCTTGATGCCGTCGACCAGCTGCGGATTGGCCTCGGTCACCACGCTCTCCATCATCGTGGTGAGCTTGTCTGCGGAATCCTTGCTGAACGCGTTGGCCATGGTTTGCGGTTTGGTCTGCGAAAGTACGGTGAGATCGGCGGCGCGCACACGATCGACCAGCGTGGGCTGCATCAGTTTGCCATTGTTGGCGATTGCCTGCGCGACCATCGCCATCTGCAACGGCGTGGCCGTGGTGTCGCCTTGGCCGATGGATGCCAGCGCAAGCTTGTCGTCGGTCGGATCAGAGGGGAATGTGGACGCGGTGGCCGTCATCGGGGTGCCCGTGGATTCGGTGCCGTCAATGGTGATGGTGCTGCCGAACCCGAGCTTGGCGGCCATGTCCGAAACCTTGCTCGCGCCGAGTTTCACGCCAAGCTGGGCGAAAGCGGTGTTGGACGACCATGCGACGGCCTCTTGCAGGGAGATCTGTCCGTTGACGCCATCGCCCTGTGCCTCGTCGTTCGGCAGCTGTGTGGCGGTTCCCGGCAAGGTATAGCTGGAGCCTGCAGGAATCTTCGTGTCCGTCTGATAATCGCCGGTTTCCAGCGCAGCCGAGGCGACGATGGTCTTGAACGTGGACCCTGGCGGGTACAGCTGTGAGGTGGCGCGGTTGATTAGCGGGCTATTTTGGCCCGCAGAGAGTTCGTTGTAGGCCTGAGACGCGGCTTTGGCGTCATGGGTCGCCAGTTTGTTCGGATCGTAGCTGGGCGTGCTCACCATGGCGAGGATACGGCCGGTGTTGACTTCGATGGCCACCGCCGCACCATCGCGCGTACCGAGCTGATCGTAGGCAACCTGCTGCAGCTTGGGGTCGATGGAGGTTTCGATGGACGCGCCCTGATTCGTAGTGCCGGTGAGCATGGCCTTGGCCCGCTGCCAGATCAATGAATCGGCCTCACCGTTGAGCAGCATGCTGCGGGAGGCTTCCAGGCCGCGATCGGCGGTCTGGTTGATGGAGAAGAAGCCGGTGACCGGAGCATACAGAGGACCGTTGGAATAGGTGCGCAGGTATTTGAACGCGTCGTTGACCGGTTCGGATTTGGCCATGACCGTGCCGTCCGAGGCCAGAATGGCACCGCGGTAGGCACCGAGCTGGTGGTACAGCGAACGGGCGTTGCGCGGATCGTTGTTCAGCGCGTTGGCCCGTACCGCCATGATGATGGTGGACGACAGGCCGAGAATCACGAACAGCGCTACCACGGCGGTGAAAAGCTGACGAAGATATTTGTTCATACGCGAGTGCCTCCGTTAACGGGAGGAAGCGGGGGAATCGTGCCGGTAGGCGTGTACGGTTCATCGGCTTCGGCATACGACGGAGTGGTGGTATCCACGATGGGGTCGTCAAACGATTCCGACTCGGACTGCGACGCCGTAGCCGACGCGCTGCGAGGCTGAACGATCGGCTCAGTGGCGCGGGCCCGGGCCTCAAGTTCCTTGTTGCGCAGCACGGCCAAAGCCTCGTACTGGAACGTATCCGAGGTCAGCTCCGGCTCGGGCGCATTGGCCGAATTCGAGATGATGATGAGCAGGGTCGCGAGAATATAGTTGGCGATCAGACTGGAGCCACCGGCCGCCATATAGGGCAGGGTCAGACCGGTCAGAGGAATCACCAGCGTGATGCCGCCGACCACGGTGAACACCTGGAAGGCCATGGTGAACACCAGTCCGGAAGCGAGCAGCTTGCCGAAGCCATCCTTGATTTTCATGGCGGTGATAAAGCCGGAGGCAATGATGAGCAGGTAGAGCATCAAAATGGCCAGGACGCCCATCAGACCGAGTTCCTCGCCCAGAGAGGCGTAGATGAAATCGGAGTTCGCAAACGTAACGAGCGAAGGATGGCCTTGGCCGAGACCGGTGCCGAGCATGCCGCCTGATGCCAGGCCGAAAATGCCGGTGACCAGCTGCCAGGAGCCGCCGGGGGTCTTGTTGTATTGCTCGTTGCTGAACGGGTGCAGCCAGGCATCGACTCGCTGACCCACGTGGCTGAACATGCCTGCGGCCAGCACGGCACCCGCGGCGAACGCGATCAGACCGATGATGATCCAGCTTTTACGGCCGGTGGCCGTGTACAGCATGGCCACGAACATGGCGAAGAACATAAGCGAGGTGCCCAGATCATGCTGCATGATGAGCACGCCCATCGAGGCGATCCACACCACGATGATCGGGCCGAGATCCTTGATACGCGGCAGCTGCAGACCGAGCATCTTCTTACCGCCCACGGCCAGCTGGTCGCGATGGTCGAACAGGTAGGCGGCGAAGAAGAACGCAAGGAACAGCTTGGCGAACTCGCCCGGCTGGAACTGGCCCAGTCCCGGAATCCTGATCCAAATGCGCGCGCCGTTCACTTCCTGACCGACAAACGGCAGCATCGGGGCGAGCAGCAGCACCAAGCCCACCACCATCGACACGTAGGAGAAGCGCCGCAGCACGCGGTAGTCCTTCAGGAAGATGATGAGCAGCGCGGAAAGCACGATGGCGATGCACAGCCAGATCAGCTGACGTTGGGCAACCGCCCAACCTTCGCTCTGGTCAATGCGAGCGATCATGGTCACGCCGGTGGCGGTCAGCAGTAGCACGCAAGGCAGAATCGACTGGCTGGCGTACGGCTGGAAGCGCACAATCAGCCCCCACAGCACCAGAAACAGCACTACGGCCAATGCCAGCATGCCGGCGTATTGCATAGGGAATTCGCCGGCGGTGCGCTGGAACATCTGGATGAACGCCAACGCACTGATTGCCATGGCAATCAGCAACAAAGAAATCTGACGTAGACGGGTAACGATCATTGAGAATCTCCCGTGGCCGCGTTGTCGGCCGCTCCGATACCGGATTTATCCGAGGAATCGGATGAGCTTGACGAACCGGACTTGTCTGACGAGGAGCCGGACTGGCTGGACGAATCCTCGGTGCTGTCCTTGGAATCGCTCTGGGAGCTGTCTTTGGAACTGTCCGGGGAATTGGACGCCTCGGCCTTCTTGGCGGCGTCGGCTTCCTGCTGCTTGGCCAGTTTGCGCATTTCGGTGCGGATAATACCCACATGCGACTGCGCTTCGTCCAACGAACCGACTGTGATGCCTTGGCTCAGCTGGTCACGCCATGTCTGAGGCAGGTCCGCGGTGGCGATATTGGTGGTCTGCACTTCGTGCGAAAGCTCAAGTCCAAAGAGATTGGTCGGCACGCCACGATAAATGGCCACGGTGCCGTTGCTATCTCCCACGTAGTAGTGCGTCTGGCTCCACGTGTACGCGCCCCAGCCGGCGCCGGCCAATGCCAGCACGGCAAGAATGCAGGTAATAATCACCGCAAGCTTATTGCGGCGCTTCTTGGTGCGCGTGGCCTTCTTCTGCTCGACCTGCTCATCGCGGATGGCTTTGGCCACATCCGGGTCGTTGGGGTCGGCGGACAGGCGCCCATCCGGCTTTTGCACCACCGGAATCTCACCGGTATCGGGATTGGCTCGTTCACCGGTCTCCTCGCGGACGGTGGACGGCTGCACCACGCGTGTGGACGACGGTTTGGCCGTGGTTTGCGCGGTCTCCGCCTCGTGCGCGCTGGCGGGCTGAATCAATGCTGCGGCGCGCTGGGCGGGGGAATCATCCTCACGCAGTGCGGGCGCGGTAGCCACCGGCTCGTTGACGATGTCGGCAATCGGCTCAAGATTACGGCTGGCGGCACCGCCGACCAACGGCGTTTGGTGCGGCAGATCGAACGCATCGGCATCCAACGCCAACGTGGCATCCGCAATAACGGCCGTGACATTATCGGTGCTGCCCGCCCGCAGTGCCATCTGCACCAGACGCTGCGCGCATTCGCCCTGATCGGACAGCGTGGTCATCGTCTCTTCGATGGTGGAATCTTCCAGCACACCGCACAGACCGTCCGAGCACAGCAGCCAACGGTCGGCGGGGTGGGCTCGGCGAACCGAAATATCCGGGCGCGGGTCAATGTCAAAGTCGCCAAGCACGCGCATCACGACGTTGCGCTGCGGGTGGTTCTTGGCTTCGGACGGGGTGATACGACCGGTGTTGATGAGGTGCTGCACGTAGCTGTGGTCGCACGTGATGCGGCTCAGGCGTCCGTCGCGCAGCAGGTAGGCGCGCGAATCGCCGATATGGGCGATGACCCAGTAGCCGGCCACCAATGCCACTGCGGTAACGGTGGTGCCCATGCCGGCAAGCTTGCGTTCGCGCTTGGCCTTGCCGACGATGGCGTCATGCGCGGCCATAACGGAGGTCTCCATCATGCGGGAGATCGTCTCGACGTTGCCACCGGTGTCATCCTGCTCGATGTGGGCCAGTGACCGGATGGCGATGGAGGATGCCGTATCGCCGCCGGCGTGACCGCCCATGCCGTCGCACATGGCGATGAGATGCTCGCCGGCGAAGGAGGAATCCTGATTGTTCGCGCGCACGGTGCCCACATCGGACACCGTGGTGGAATACAGGAACAGCGGTTGTGAAGCGGCGGATTTTGGCATGCGGCTACCTCAGTTCGAAGGTGGTGGCGCCGATGCGCACAGGAATACGAGCGGGCAGAATGGTGGGGCGGCTGATGCGCTGCTGGTTGACCACGGTGCCATTGGTGGAGTTCAGGTCTTCAATGGCCCACTGCCCGGAGCGCGTGTCACGGTAGACACGGGCATGGTGGGAAGACACGAATTCGTCATCGAGCACCACGGTATTCGAGGCGGCGCGGCCAAGCGTGATGTCGGCTTCGGCCAGCGGCACGGAGCTGCCGGCAAGCGGACCATCGATGATGACCAACAGGGTAGGCTGCGCCGAGGCGGCGGACGACGCGGAAGCGCTGGGCTGGCGATGCGGGCGCGGCGCAGCTGCCTGCGGCGTTTCGGCCTTGGCCTTATGCGCTTCACGCTCACGGCGACGACGCGCGCGCGAAGGTCGCGGACTGAACGTCTCGATGTCCTTGCGCAGCGAACGTACGGCCAGCCAGATGAATATCCACAGCAGGATCAGGAATCCATACTTGAGCAGGGCGAATGTCAGTTCGGTCATAAGTGGACGACTTTCGGGCGTGTGCTCGACTACTCCTGGGCTTGGGCGGAGGCCCAGTACAGGATGCGGGTACGGCCGATGGTGATGGTGTTGCCGTCGAGCAGCGTGGCGGCGGGCACTTGGTGGCCCTCCACGTACGTGCCGTTGGTCGAACCCAGGTCGCGGGCGATCACGCCGTTATCCGTGATGTCGATTTCCAGGTGCTTGCGGGAGATGCCCGGATCGTCGATGACGATATCGCAACCGGAACCGCGGCCGATTACCGTCTTGTCTTTGGTGAGCAGGTACTGGTTGCCGTTCACCTCGAGCACCGGGCTATCCTCGGTCTGCGCATCGGTGGTGACCGGCACGGCATTGCCCTGCACGGATTCGGAGGTGAGGTTGAAGTTGCCCTTGGACAGGTCAAGGTCTTCCTCGAAGATCACGATCACCGGGCCCACGAAGGCGTAATGCTGGCTCTTCGCGTACTCGGTGAGGTTATCGGCCAGTTCGTTGGCCAGGGTCTCGCTACCCCATGCCTCGATACGGTCGAAGTCAGGAGTACTGAGCTTGAAACGGTATTCATTCGGGGCCACCGTGCGGTCACGGCCCACGGGCATGGCCTCGGCGTCAATCTCGCGCTCCAAGGCGCTGGAAAGATCGACAGGCTGCAGGTCTTTGGAGCCAAACTTGGCGAATACTCCGTTGACTGCACCCTCCACGCTTTTTTCAAAACGGTCGAGAACGCTCATAGTCCTCCCTTTCTAATCTTCACCCATCCTACGCGGTGATGGGAATATGAGACAAAAAACCGGTCTTTCACGTGACGATGAGTGCAAAATATCCAAAAATTCAGGGCGGAAATGGGTGCGGCGCACCACCCGAGGTGCTTTACCGGTGGAGCACCTCGGGTGGGATGCGCGTGTTATCGATTTGTCAGGCCAGCGCGTCGCGCAGGAAATCGCGCTGGAGGGTGAGCAGGTTTTCGGCCACGGTCTCGTCATTGGTCATATGGGTGATGCCCGTCAACGGCAGGAAGGTGTGCGGGCGACCCGCCGCCATCAGGGCTTGCGAGAGGCGCAGGCTGTGGGCGATGGTGACGTTGTCGTCGGCGAAACCGTGGATCAGCATAAGCGGGCGCTCGAGTTTCGGTGCGTCCTGCACGATGCCGTTTCGGTAGTAGACATCCGGGTCGAGGCCCAGATAGCGCTCGGTGTAGTGCGTGTCGTACAGCGTCCAGTCGGTGGGCGGGGCGCCGGCGCATGCGGCCTTGAACACGTTCGGCGCGTCCAGCACGGCCAGTGCGGACAGGAAGCCGCCGTACGACCAGCCGATCATGCACACCTTGTCGAGGTCCGGCATGGGAATCGCCTCCCGCTGGCGGGAGGTGGCGCGAAGCGCCGGTGGGTGGTTCTCGGCGTCTGCCTGATCGCCCGCAGCCGGCTGTGCCGCACGTGATTCCACATCGGCGTTGAGCCGGGCGACGGCCTCGGGCAGGGCGTTGACGGCCTCGACCTGATCGGCCAGCGTTACGTCCTTCATATCCTCGAAGATCTCGCGGTCCCATGCCGGGCCGCGGCCGGTGGTGCCACGGCCGTCTGCCGTGACCACCAGGAAGCCTTGGTCGGCCCACCACTGGCCCTCCCAGTAGAAGGACTGCGAGGCGATGACCTGCTGGAAGCCGGGCCCGCCGTACGGCTTCATCAGCACCGGCAGCTTCTCGGCGTGCGCGTACGGGCTTTCCGGGCTCGGCGCGATGATCGCCGTGTACAGCTGGTGCTCGCCCAGTCGCGTAAACGTGACGTTCGGTGTAAAGCCGGGTTCGGCCGCCGTGGACGCGATAGTGGCGCTCTGTTCTCCCAGAATATGCCGCATCTGGGCGCGGGCGGAACGCATATCGCGGCCGGAGACCACGATGCCGCGCTCGCCGCGCGAGGCGGTCCACTGGCCGGGATCGGTCGTGACCGGCGTGATCGTGCCGTTGTAATCGATACTCACCACGTCGAAACTGCGGGCGTCGTGGTCGCCGAATACGGACTCGGTGGCGGCCGCATCGGCCCAAGCGTCCGGCACCTCAGGCGCGATTTCGGGCGCGCGCTGCACCACGGCCAGCACATCCTCGTCGGTCACGGCGAGCACCGTGCGCACGTTCCAGCCAGCCGGCGTGAACGGGCGGCCGTCCATTGTCAGACGGTTGGTGTCCGTGGCCATATCGTTGAGCGAGCACACCAGACGACCATCCGGCGTGTAGGCGGGCGTGCCGTGAACCAGGTCGATCCACTGCTCGTTCGCGTGCTCCTCAAGCACACGCGTGGCACCCAGCGCGGCCCCATCCGCCGCGACTGCCACCTCAAGCACCTGATCGCGGGTCTGACGGCGGTTCTGCACCAGCACCAGCGGATCGTGGCCGCGACGCCAGTTCACGGCGGCCACATACTCGTACGCCTCGCGATCCCAATCCACATCGGCGTTGCCGGTGATGCCTGCGTACCGGTCGTTCTCATCGAACGCCAGCGTGATCACGGTCAGATACACGTCGGCATTGCGGGTCAGCGCGCGCGGGTAACGGCGGCCGGCGTCCGGCTTCTCGGGGTCAGCCGGATCGCTGATGTGCCAGGTCGGCTCGTCGGCGGTGTCGAAGGACTCGAACAGCACGTGCTGCGAATCCGGGGCCCACCAGAAGCCGTCGTATCGGTCCATCTCCTCGCCGGCCACGAACTCGGCCAGACCGATTTTCCACGTGTTTTCGGCCGGATTGCCGTCCTCATCCTCCACGCTCACGCCGTAGACCGCGGTGATGCGGTCACCTAGTTCGCCGCCGATATCGACCAGCATCAGGTAGCTGCCCGTGGTGTACAGCACATGTTCGCCATCCGGGGCGATGCGCGGGTTCAGCACCGGCGTGTACATCGCCGGGTCCTCATCGAGCCATTCGCCGGCCAGTTCACGGGTGTGCGGCTCGGGTGCGCCGGTCTCGTCATTCCAATCGATGTCGGTCAGGAACAGGCGGCCGTTGATGGTGAACACGATGCGATTGCCGTCGTCATCTGCGGAGTATCCGACGATGCCGGTGCCGCCTTCGCGCGCACGCTCGCGGCGGGCCTTCTCCTCGGCCGGCACGTCCTCGCTGTCGGCGGTTGCGCCCAGCAGTTCGCGCGGGTCGGCCAGCTTGGTCTCATGGTGTTCGCCGGACTCGTCGAACCAGCTCAGCCACAGTGCGGTCACCAGATCCTCGGGGCCGTCGGAGCGCAGGAACAGGGCCCGCGAGCCGTCGCCCACGGTCTGTGCGGAGCGCGGTGCGCCGCAGCCGAAGCGCAGCGTGCGCGCCCGGAGGCGTGGGAAATGCTTGATTGCGTCATTGACATCATTGGTTTCGCTCATACCTCACAACCTACGCGCCTGTGCGGTCAGTGGCGCGCAGGCTTGCGACGCATTCCCGGGAATGTGTCGTGGTGTGGGTGCGAGGTGTGGGCGTGAGGCTTGTCCTAAGATGGGAGCCATGCAGGTGACGATGATCGACGAAAACAAGTACGCCGAAACGATGACCGACGTGGTGCTGCCCGCGCTCGAACAATGCTGCGAGGAGGGCTGGTTCGATCCGTCCGCCGCCGAACGTTCGGCCGGGATCGAGCCGCTGTCCGGCATTATGGACACCGGCGGCCGCTCGGGCCAGCTGCACTACCTGTGCTACGACTCCGCCAAATTCGACGCGATTCGCGAGCAAGGCGCCACCGCCACCTTCCGCGGGGCCATCGTCATCAGCCACGGCTTCACCGAGTTCGCCGAAAAGTACGACGAGCTCGTCTGGTACTTCCTGCTTGCCGGCTACTCGGTGTGTGTACTCGAGCATCGCGGCCACGGCAAGTCCGCGCGCGACGTGGACAACCGCTGCATGGTGTGGATTGATGACTGGCAGCGCTACGTGGCCGATCTGGCCGGCTTCGCCGAAACCATCGGCCAGCAGTACGCGGCCGGCATGCCGCTGAACCTGTTCTGCCATTCGATGGGCGGCGGCATCGGCGCGGCCGTGTTGGAGCGATACCCCACCCTGTTCGACAAAGCGGTGCTCTCTGCCCCGATGATCGCCCCCGCCACCGGCATGCCGCTGGGCGTGGCCCGTGTGCTGGTCGGCGCGCTGTGCGGACTCGGCTTCGGCAAGAAGCGCGTGTTCGGGCAGTCGGGCTTCACGCCGGAATTCTCGATGGAAGGCAACGAGGGCGCTTCCGAAGCGCGTGAACGCTGGTACTTCAAGCTGCGTTGCGAGAATAGCGAATACCAGACCTACTGCGCGGCGTTCGAATGGGTGCGCCAAGCGTTGAAGCTCAACCGGGCCATACTGAATCCGTCCGCCTGCGCCGAAGTGGAGACGCCGGTGCTGCTCTTCCAGTCCGGACGCGACATCTGGGTACTCAATAAGCCGCAGAATCACTTCGTCCAACTGGTCAAGGACGGCGGCGGCGAGGCGAACATCGTGCGCTTCCCCGAATCGCGCCACGAAATCTTCTCCATGCCCAACAGCACTTACAAGCCCTACCTCGAAAAGATCCTCGGCTTCTACGACGACCCCATGATTGCCTGCGCCGCGTACTGATGTAGCTCTTCACCCATTGTTCACCGTGCGGTCACCTTGTGGCCCGACCCGCTTTAGATGGCGGGAGAGCCATGGAATTATGGGCATAATGTCTTCTCTCCGCCGCCGCGGTTGCGGCCGCGGTATGTGCCGGCGTGCTCGCGTTGACCGGTTGCACGGCGTTCAATAATTCCGATGACGGCACAGCGGACGGCAACGGCACGTCCGCCACCACGCAGACCTTCCAGCCGTCCGGCGGCAAACCGACTGCCACCCTGAGCATTGCCTCCGGCTCCGAAAACAAGGAAGTCGCCGTCGCCATCCAGAAAGCGGCCGACCAATCCAACGTAGCCGTGACGATGCACTACATGGGTTCGCTGGAGATTATGAACGCGCTCAAGGCCGGCGGCCAGGATCACGACGCCGTCTGGCCTGCCTCCTCGATGTGGATTTCGATGGGAGACACCAAGCACATCGTCAAAGACGCGGCCAGCACCTCCACCACGCCGATCGTGTTCGGCATCGCCAAATCCAAGGCCGTCAAACTCGGCTGGGCTGACGACACCGGCGCCACCAAGCCCGTCTCCACCGCGGACATCCTCGCCGCGGTCAGCGACGGCAAACTCACGTTCTCCATGACCTCCGCCACGGTGATCGACAGCGCGCTCAACGTCTACCAGACCGCGCTCAGGAAACCCAGCTGGACCATTTGGGTGGTCGATTACTCCGGTTCGATGTCTGGAGAGGGCAAGAACGGCGTGGTCAAAGGCCTGAACGCGGCGCTCGACCCGGACCAGGCCAAGAAGTCGTACATCGAGCCCGCCAGCGGCGACGTGAACATTCTCATCCCGTTTGAAACCGAGGCCCACCGCCCGGTCAAGGCCACTGGCACAAGCACCAGCGACCTGCTGCATGAGGCCGATGCCACCGATGCCAGCGGCGGCACCGATATCTATGAAGGCCTGCTGAGCGCGCTCGACGAGCTGCCCAGCGAGTCGGAAGCCTCGCAATACACCACCGCCATCGTGCTCATGACCGACGGCCGCTCCAACTCCGATCATCAGGATGAATTCGAAAGCGCCTATAAGTCGCGCGGCCGTGATCTGCCGATCTTCTCCATCATGTTCGGCGATGCCGATCCCAGCCAGCTGAAGTCTCTCGCCACCCTGAGCAACGCCAAGGTATTCGACGGCCGCTCCGGCGACCTCGCCGCCGTCTTCCGCCAAGTCAAGGGCTTCAACTGATGCTCCAGGTAATCTGTGGATTCGTTGTCGGACTGCTGCTCGCCGGGCTCGGTTTCGGACTGGTCGGCGGCGGAGTGCCCGGCCTGATCGTGGCCGTGGTACTGGCCGCACTTGGGTATATCGCCGCCTCCACGCTCACCGAGCCGGAGCGACGCATCGGCAAAATGCTGGTTTCCGCCTTGCCCAACGGTCAGAAGACCGCCGATACGATCGACGCGGCGAACGCTCAACTCAACTCGATCGCCATGCTCACCAAGCAAGTACGTGACCCAGCCGTCAAAGCCGAAGCCAACGACTTCATCGCCGCTACCAAAGATTGAGTGCAATACGTGACCCGAGACACCTCCGCCTACCCGACGTTGCGCCACTACATCACCGTGTACGGCGAGCAGACCGAGAAACTGTTGCGCTCCTACGTGGACGTGGAAAGTTCCGGCGCACGCGATCAGATAGCCACGGTACGAATCGAAACCATCGAGGCGCTGCAAGTGCTCGAACAGACCGCCGCCGGCGAACTCAGCCGGGCGGTAAGCGCCAAGACGTTGGGCATTACGGCCGACTCCGACGCCATCCAACGGTTGGCCCGCATGGATGGATACGACGACGTCGCACCTTCGCCTGTGCCTTCCTCGGCTGCTGATGAAGGACGGCATGCGCCCAGTCAGACTCCATCTGGTGGCCCGGCTCACCAGTCGGACCAGAAAACGGACGCACAATGAAACTCTCCAAATCAAAAATCATCGGACTGATCGCCCTGCTTGCGGTAGTGGGCGTGGTCTGCGGCACGCTGGTGTGGCGGCAATCGCAACCAGCGCCGGCCGAACCGACCGAACAGGTGAGCATCACCGGCTACCTGGGCGGCGAGAAAATCGGCCTGTTCGATGACGCCAAGTTCAAGGCGCTCGCCGCCAAGCAAGGCATTGCCATCGACTATCGCAAGGCCGGATCGCTGGCCATGATGGATGCGGACCGGAAAGGCATGGATTACCTGTTCCCCTCCTCGCGCGCGGCCGTCGAATACGGCAATGCGAAAGGCGTCAAGGCCCCCCCAAAGCGACATCGTCTTCAACTCACCGATTGTGCTATACACGCACAAGGCCGTGGCGGACGGGCTCGTGAACGGCGGACTTGTGACCAAGGACGATTCTGGCGCGTACCACATGGATATGGCCAAAGCCGTGGACGCGATGGTCGCCAACACAACATGGCCGACGTCGGATACACGGCAGGCTACGGGCAGTTCCGCATCGACTCGACCGATCCGGTGAAGTCGAACTCAGGCAACGAATACGCGGCGCTTCTTGCCACGGTGCTCAACGGCGGGCAGCCGGCCATGGTCGATTCGGTGGCGCGCGACGGCAAGACCATCGCCTCCATCTTCGCCAAATCCGGCTGGATGGAGACCTCTTCCGAGGATTCGTTCAACCAGTTCCTGACCTTGGGCGTGGGCTCCAAGCCGATGATGGTGGGCTACGAATCGCAGCTGCTTGATTTGGCCGTGAACCAGCCGGATGCGTTCAAGCAGATCAAGGACGACGTGGTCATCGTCTACCCGACGCCGACCGTGTGGAGCACCCACACGCTGATGGCCTTGGACGAGAAAAGGCGGCACACTGCTGAACCTGTTGAAAACACCGGCGGTGCAGAAGCTGGCGTGGGAGCGCCATGGCTTCCGCGCGGCCAACTTCGCCGGCACCGATTCGATCAGCCGATTCGGCGTGGCCGGCACGCTCGACCAGATCCCGGCCGTATCCGAACTGCCCAACAACGATGCCATGCAACACCTCATCACCACCCTCCAATCCGCGCAAGCCAAACTCGTGGCCGACATCTCCATGTACGACACGATGTACACGCAGAACGCCCAGCAATACCGCGAGCTGAAAATGACCGTACTGGCCGGCAAGAAGGCGCTCGCCGACTTCAACGCCAACCAGCTGCCAGCGCTGGAGGCCGAGGCCGCCGCCAGTGGCGACGCCATGCAGGCGCAAGTGCTGAAGAACTTCAAGTCCAAGCTCGACCGTTTTGCCAAGCGACTCGACGACCTCGACCGCATCAGCGTGGTTACCTTGCAGACCGCGCCGCAGATCAAAATCATCCAGAACGCGGACCAGACCATCGTGGACAAGATCGACACCACCATCTCCACCACGATTCCGGTGTGGAAGAGTCAGATGGTGATCGCGCTGGGCCTGTCCAACCAGCGCAAGGTTCTCGACCTGCAGAACAAGGCCGACGATGTGACCAACAAGCTGCTGGCGCGTAACGCGGCCGCCCTGCACAAGGGTGCAGTGGACGCGGAAAAGGCCAACCAGCGTTCCGTGGTGGAAATCGACACGCTGGAGAAGATCAACGCCGAACTCGTCGCCACCCTGAAGGAGACCGTGCAGATCCAGAAGGAAGGCAAGGCCAACCGCGAGGCCGCCCAGGTCAAGATGCGCCAAATCGAGTCCGACCTCAAAAACGCCTTGCTCGAAAACGCCCAGCAGATGTGAGCCGTTCGCGCGCCAGCATGCTCCCGTTGGCGGAGTTTGCGGGAACGTGCAACCATGCTCCCGTTGGCAGAGGTATATGAGTACGCCTACTGGTGTGCGTATATATGCTCCCGCTGGCGGGAGCTGGCAGCCGTAAGACTGGCTGAGGGTGGTCACGGCGCTCGGCTCGGCCGGCTTTACCGGCAACCATTCCCCGCCGCAATTTCTCTGTGGGCATAATCCCGGAATGATTGCCGCGCTCGGGAATTGGGTGAAGTGAAGGTTAAAGGTTGAGAGCCCGGGAGGGTTCCGGAACCGGCCACGATAACCGCTGCTAGCCCCGCGATACGGGTTGGCGGCCGGCATCCAAGCCGATTCTCTCCTAATCAAGGAGTACCGATTATGGCAATGTTTCCGGCTTTGATGAATGACATGATGTTCTCGGATCTGTTCGATGATCCGTTCTTTGAGGGTTGGCGCAACACGGACAACACGATGAGTGCCGCAATGCCTGCCAACATGATGACCACCGATGTGCGCGAGACCGACAAGGGTTACGACGTCGACATCGATATGCCTGGCTTTAAGAAGGAAGATATCAACCTTGAGCTCAACAACGGCTATCTGACCGTGTCCGCCTCGCGTTGCAGCGAGCATGAGGACAAGGCTCCGGCCGCTGAGGGCGAGGCTTCCGACAGCAAGTGCGCTTGCGCGTCCGATTCGGGCAAGTGGCTGCGTCGCGAACGCTACATGGGCTCCTGCTCGCGTAGTTTCTACGTTGGCGAGGACGTGAAGGAGTCCGACATCCACGCCAGCTACCGGAACGGCACGCTGTGCATCCAGGTTCCGAAGATGCAGGCCCAGCCGCAAGTCGAGTCCAAGCACCAAATCGCGATTGAGGGCTGACGATACTTGATTCGTCCCGAAGTCCCGCTTCGAGTAGCTTTGCCCCCTCTGACGAGGGGGCTCCCGCGAAGCGGGTGGGGGAGAGATAAATCGTAACCAAACCATGCTTCCCACGCCGTCTGCCCTACGCTTTCAACGCCGACTAACCTGACAGACGGCGGGAAACATAGCCAATGCAAATGCCGGGTAGGGATTTACCCTACCCGGCATTTTGCTGTTTCAATCACCGAACCCCACCCTGTTCGCGCGCCGGTCGCGTGCCGTTCTGCCGCTGTACACATCCGATGGGTAGAGTGACTTCGAAACGATGCGAGAGAGGCGGACATATGGCGAACGGCGCACAGAACGCAAGCGGCACACCGGCACCGGCGGCAAGCCATTCCGGCGGCCACGTCGTATCCGCGCGCGCCACGACCATCGGCCTGATGGCAATCCTGCTGTGGAGCTTCATGGCCGGCACCGTGCGCATCGTCTCCGAAAACTTCGGCGCCACGCTTGGCTCGGCCCTGATCTACACGGTCGGCGGCATCCTGCTGCTGATGTTCCGGCGCCCGGCCCCGATTCGCGAGTTCCCCAAGAAATACCTGATTATCGGCGGCCTGTTGTTCGTATTTTACGAATCGTCGATATCCCTCTCGCTGGGTCTGGCCTCTACCGACGCATCCTCGGTGGAAGTGAGCCTGGTCAACTATCTGTGGCCCACGATGATGGTGCTGCTGTCGGCGGGCGTATCCCATCGCAAGCACGCGGTCGTCAAGGTGCTGCCGGGCGCGATCGTGGCCACTGCCGGCGTGGTGTTGGCGGTCGGCGGTAATTCCGGGCTCGACTGGCATGCGGCCGTGCAGCATATCGCCGCCAACCCTTTGCCCTATGCGCTGGCGTTCGTGGGCGCGCTCGCTTGGTCGGTGTACGCGGTGTTCACGCCAGCCATGAGTCATGGGGTGGACGGCACTTCATTGTTCTTCCCCTGCGTGGCCGTGGCGTTGTGGATTATCCACTTCGCGTCCGGGCAGGGGTGGCCGGCCGAGCCTCCGAGTCTGGTCGCATGGCTGTTTGTGTTGATTGCCGCGGCGGCGATTGGCGGTGGTTATGCCTGCTGGGGCTATGGCATTCTGCATGGGTCTATGGAGCGGCTGGCTATTGCGTCCTATGCCACGCCGGTGCTGTCCACCGGGGCCAGTGCGGTGTTGCTGGGTTTGGCGCTGTCGCTGCCGTTTTGGTGTGGCGCGCTGCTGGTGGCCGCCGGATCGGTGCTCAATTACTTGGTCAGTGCGCGCAAATAGCGGGGTGGCTTTGCTCATGGGGCGGTAATAATCCCATGGGGCGGTAAAACCCTCATGGGGCGGTATCCCAAAATGACTTTATTCTGCGGTTTCACAATTTCTTCAAACCGCCCCATGGGCCTTTTACCGCCCCATGGATAAATTACCGCCCGATGGGCAGCAGCAACTTACTCGCCGCGGCGCTCGGACGGGCGGCGAATCGGGTCAAGCAGCGTATTCGGATCGGAGATGCCGAACATGCTGCGCCCGCCGGTGGATTCAGGGTGCTTGGCGAGAACGGCCAGCGAAATCGCCCCCGGAATCATAATGATCACCAAAAGGGCCGCCAATCCCCAGTTCACGAAGAATCCGAGCCCCAGTACGATGGCCACCACAACCACCACCGTGACGATAATCGTCAACAGTGCTCGACGTGGGTTGGTTTCCCTGGCCCAAGAGGTGCTGGCTGCGGGCTTTGCTGTTGAACTGGCCGCGGCGTTTGTGGCTGTTGTGCCATCAGCCGTGACGGTCGTGGGCCTTGCCGCCGCGCTCGTCGCGGGGCCAGTAGGGGCGTCAGACACGTTATCGGCGGCATTGCCGGTCGCTGCTGGACGTTGTTCGTTTGCGTGAGTCATATCCACCAGCATATTCCCTGCTTCCGGCTGAAGCTGGGACAAGCCTGCGCGCCGCTAATCCAGCGCCGACACTGGCCTTGAACTGCGGGCGCCAGACCGGATGTGAACAGGTGCTGAACGGAGTCTGGGGAAACCATGAGAACTCGCGACAATTTTTGTGAAATTGGGTGACGCTCTATGAATCGCGCGCTAGTGTTGCGTGAGCTTACAAGGCGAGGAGCCTGGAGCGCGGGGGTGAAGGATGAAGAACTCCGTTTGGAAAACGTTCATGGAATTGTCTCTGGTCCGCGGAATCGTGCCGCGGACCGTGTTCGGACTGACCGCGATCGCGGCAATCATACTGATTATTGGGCTGGCATTGAGCAAGAGCAAGAAGCGCGGCCGCCTGCACCCGCTGATTGTCTCGCTGATTGCCGCCGTGCTCGCCGGCGCGGCTGGACTGCTGGTTGCATGGCTGGTGTCCGACGTGTTTATGGTGTTCGGCGTATCGCTGGGCTGGCCGGTGATCTTCACCATCGCGGGCGGCATCGCCGGCGTCGGCTTCGTGATCGCCGCAGCCGTGACCCTGCGCGGGGTCCGCCGTGCGCTGGCCGTCGTGCTGGTGCCGCTGGTGCTGCTGTCCACCGCGCTCGGCGTGGACTCGATTTACGGCGAATACCAGACCATCGGCACCCTCGTCGGCTACACGCCGTACGCCTCGCTCGGCTCAATCGAGGTACACAAGGCCGCGATGAGTGTCAGCGACTGGCATAGCAAGGCGCGGAAGGGCAGCCTGCCGTCCATGCCCAGCCAAGGCAAGGTGCTCACCGTCGACATTCCGAACACCGAATCCAACTTCACGGCCCGCAAGGCGATGATCTACCTGCCGCCCGCCGCGCTGTCCGACCGTCCGCCGGCCTTGCCGGTGATGGAGCTGTTGGCCGGGCAGCCCGGTAGCCCCAGTCGCCTCATCGACGCCGGCAACATCGCCGCCACGATGAATGCGTACGCCGCCAAACATGACGGGCTCGCGCCGATCGTGCTCGTGCCCGACCAGAACGGCGAGGCCACGCACAACAGCCTGTGCGCCGACACCACGCAAGGCAACGCCGAAACCTACCTCACCACAGACGTGGTGAACTGGGCCAAGAAGATGCTGCCCGTGGCCAAATCGGCCCGCATGTGGGCGATGGGCGGGTTCTCGCAAGGCGGCACCTGCACCACGCAGCTCGTCCCGCGCCACCCCGACATCTACGGCGCGATGCTGCCGGTGGACGGCGAACTCAAGCCGACCAATGGCAGCGTCGCCAAGATGGTCCAGGAGTATTTCGCCGGCGACCGCAAGGCGTACGACGAACAGGTGCCGGTCAACGCCATCGCCGCCACCGGTACGCCCGAGCAGGCGCTGTTCACCGGTGCTGGCGAACGGGACAAGGAATCGATTAGCAACATGCGCACGATCGCCGACGCCGCGCGCAAAGCCGGCATGGAGGTCACCGAGCTGATCGTGCCCGGCACCGGCCACGACTGGCACGCGGTGCAGGCGGTCTGGCGGCCCGGTCTCGACTGGTTCGGCGAACGGACCGGCTTGGGCGAGATGACGAAATCGTTGAAGGAGTACCCACAAGTGGAGGTGTTGCAATGAGCGAAGAATCGCGTAAGCACAACAGTCATGCGGCGGAAAGCTGGCGCGAACTGGCCGGCGACGTGCGACAGTGGGCGGACGGTCATCGACTGGCCATCACTGCCACGGTGGCGCTGGTGGTGCTGAACTTGGTGGTGTGGCTGGTGGTCGCGATGGCCGGATTCGCGTTCCCGCTGCGGCTCGACACCAGCATGGCCGAATTCGATTTCGGCAAACTCTTCTGCACGCTGTTCTTGGCGCGCGGCGTCATCCAGCTCATTCTTGATGCCGTGCTGTGGCTCGTCATGCTGTCAATCGCCGAGCCGTGGCTTGGCCGCGCACGTACCGTCGGCACCGCGCTCGCCTGCGCGCTCGGCGGCGTGATCGTGGGCCTGATCTTGTGTGCGGCGGCCGGATGGCTGTTCCAGGACTCCCAATTCGTCTCCCGCATGCAGTTCGCCCTGAGCCCGCTGGTGTTGCCGGTCGGCGCGCTTATGGCGGCCAGCGCGTTCTGCAGCCATCTGTTGCGGCGGCGTATTCGGCTGATCGGCTACGTGGCGATTCTGGTCGCGCTGCTTTACAGCGGCAATCCTGGCGATTACTGCATTCTCGCCGCCGCGCTGATCGGACACGCGGTCGGCCGCGTGATGGCCGGGTCGCCCGCGCACGCCGAAACCGGATGGCACTGGCTGCGCAGCACCTCCTTCGAGGCGCGGCGCATGTTCGCGGCCATCGCCGTGGTGCTGGCGCTGGGGCCGGTCATCGCCATCACCTCGCATAATCACGCGGGGCCGCTCAGCACAGTCGGCCTGCTCATGAGTCCGGTCTCCGTCGACGACGGCACGCTCGCGCGCTGCCTGGCCGGCGCCACGCACAGCGGCTGCTTCCTGCAATTCGACCTGATGCGCGCCTCGATGCCCGGCGCGGTACTGCGCTCGCTGCTGCCCACCGCCGTGACTCTGGTGCTGGCGTGGGGCCTGTATCGCGGCCGTCGGTTCGCGGCCATGTGTGCCGTGGCCATCAACCTGTTCACTGCGGGAGTAGCCATCGCCTACTACCTGATCGTGCCGCTGAGCTTTGCGCCGGACGGCATGACCTCACTGCTGCAGCACGGCGCGATCACCGCCTGCGTGGCGAACGCCTTGCCGCCGCTGTTCTTTGCCGTCGCCTTGACTGCGGCGTTGAAGCATTTCCCGATTCGCGTCGGCTGGCGGCGACTGATCGGCGGCGTCGGCGTCATCGTGCTGGTTCTGCTGGCGTGCGCCGCCGTGTACCTGATGTACGGCATCGCCCAGCCGGATGAATTCTCGCCGCGCGCCACGGCCTCGTCGCTGTTGGCCGAACTGCCGGGGCGCTTCCTGCCCATCGGCTTCCTGAGCCATATGAAGTTGTCGTTCGTGCCGCGTACCCCGATGGCCTCGATCGTGTATCAGGGCGTCGGCCTGGTGTTCTGGATCGTGGTGCTGGTCGTGGTGATCCGCTGGATGAGCGACGTGAGCGAATCGAACGAGCGGGCGCAGGCACGCGCCGAGCGGCTGGTCGAAACCGGCGGCGAATCGATGAGCTTCATGACTACGTGGGAAGGCAACAGCTACTGGCTCTCGCCCACGGGCAAATCGGCCGTGGCATATCGCGTGCTCAACGGCATCGCCTTGACCTGCACCGGGCCGTTCGGCGAGCCCTCCGAGTGGATGGACGACCTGACCGGCTTCACCCAGTATTGCGTGGAGCGGTCGCTTTCGCCGGTGTTCTACAGCGTGCATCGCGAACAGCGCGACGCGTTGCTGGAGGCCGGCTGGAGCTCCATCGAGGTCGGCAGCGAAATGGTCGTGGACCCGCGCGGCTGGAAGACGACCGGCAAGAAATGGCAGGATGTGCGCACCGCCATCAACAAGGCCAAGCGCGACGGCGTGACCGATGTGCAGTCCACGTTCCTGGAAGCGTCGCTCGATGTGCGCGAGCAGATCGAGGACATCTCCGAGGAGTGGGCGCAGCTCAAGGCGCTGCCGGAAATGAAGTTCACGCTCGGCGGTGTCGAGGAACTGCGCGACCCGCGCGTGCGGCTGCTTTACGCCATCGACGCGGACGGGCGCGTGCTGGGCGTCACCAGCTGGCTGCCCACCTGGCGCGACGGGCGCATCGTCGGCTGGACGCTGGACTTCATGCGCCATCGCACCGACAGTCCCAACGGCATTATGGAGTTCCTGATCGCGCGCATGGCCGAGCGCCTGCGCGACGAGGGGCTTGCGGATCCTGAGCATGCCGTGGAGTTCATGAGCCTGTCCGCGGCACCCTTGGCCGGCATGAACCCCGAGCGAGACAATGCCCGGGAAGGTGGGGTGGCGGCCGGCGAAGGCACGCAGGTGCTCCAACACGCGCTGCAGATCGTGGCCGACTGGATGGAACCCGCCTACGGCTTCCACTCGCTGTTCAACTTCAAGCGCAAGTTCCAGCCCGCCGAAGCGCCGGTCTACGTGTGCTACCCGGACCCGGCGGCGTTGCCGCAGATCGGGCTCGCGGTGGTGCGCGCCTACGTGCCCAGCGTGACGCCCGCCGAAGTGGCCGGCATGCTCAGTACGCTGCGGTCGTGAAGGTGTGCACACGGGTACGCAGGCTAGCCGATTCGAGCCTGAGACGGGGTATCTGCTTTCAGAGAGGTACATTTGGCCTCTTGCGGACAACTAACTGCCTTCAAAGAGGTACCTGAACTCTGAAATCCCGAGTATGAGCGTTGCAATGACAACGTTTGTACTCGGGGTTTCCCGTATTCGGTGCCTCTTTGAACGGAGAAAGCATTCTGCAGAAGCCCGAATGTACCTCTTTGAGCGGCGAAAGCCCAGCGAGAAGGGCACAGAAGGCGCTATCTCCGTTTCGAGGGGCTGATTTGGCCTCTCCGGGAGGTCTACTCCCGCTTCGAGGGGCTGATGGCCGAGTATTCACGCTCCAAAATCGGCGGAATGGCGTTGACGCGGATGGGCTTTTACATGCGGTCTAGCTGCCGACCAGCCCCTTGAAACGGGAGTAGACCTCCTGCGAAGGCCGAATCAGCCCCTCGAAAGCGGTTTTGCCGGTGCAGAGGTGTCGTTGACTGCATCGCGAGCCGCCTCGACGTAGTAACGTGGGGCGCATGAGCGAACGTAACGAACACAATGACGGCAATACGCAAACCGCATACTTCGCCGGCGGCTGCTTCTGGGGGCTGGAGCGCTACTTCCAGAACGTCGACGGCGTCACGGACACCACGGTCGGCTACGCGCAATCCACCGTCGAATCGCCGGCCTACGAGCAGGTATGCGCGGGCGGCACGGATGCGGCCGAAACCGTGAAAGTCGAGTTTAACCCGGCACAGGTCAGCCTGCGGACGCTGACATTACTGTTTCTGGAGGTCATTGACCCGTTCTCCGTGGACCAGCAGGGCGAAGACCGCGGCCGGCAGTACCGCACTGGCATGTTCTACACGGACGAGACGCAGCGCGCCGTGTATGTGGCGGCCTTGGAGCAGCTGGTCGACCGCCAGCCGCAGCGCCCGGCCGTACTGGTCGAACCGCTGCGCAACTTCTACCCGGCCGAGGCACATCATCAGGACTATCTGGTGAACAATCCCGGCGGCTACTGCCATGTGCCGATCGCCGCAATCGCGAACGTAAAACGCCGTCAGAAGTACGTGGAACGCATCTGGGATCTGACGCTTGAGCAGTTCGCGGTCACACAGAACGCCGCTACCGAGCGCCCGTTCGTCAACGAGTATGACGAGGAGTTTGAGCCCGGCATCTACGTGGACATCGTCAGCGGCGAGCCGCTGTTCTCGTCGCGAGACAAGTTCGATTCCGGCTGCGGCTGGCCCGCGTTCTCTCGCCCGATTGCCGGTGACTTGCTGACCGAGCATGAGGACCACCGCATTCCGGGCCGCGACCGCATCGAAGTGCGCACGTCGGACACACAGATTCACTTGGGCCACGTGTTCACCGACGGCCCGGCCGACCGCGGCGGCCTGCGCTACTGCATGAATTCCGCCGCCCTGCGCTTCGTGCCGCGCTCGCGCATGGCCGAGGAAGGATACGGCGACTGGATTTCGGTTGTGGATGGGGATGAGCAGGCATGAGCATGGAGAATATTGCGGGCGCTCGCAAGCCCGCCAAGCGTGAGGATGAGCACACGGTCGCCGGCGAGCATCGCATGATGCGCCGCGCGGACCGCGAGGTGACCAATCCCGAGCAGATCGCCGCGATTGTCGCCGCTTGCGACATCGTCGAAGTGGCCTATGCGGATGCTGAGGGCCTGACCATCGTGCCGCTGAATTTCGGCTTTGATTACGACGAGGCGACTGGCAAGCTGACGCTCTGGTTCCACTCCGCGCCGCGCGGCCGCAAGCTCGACGCGATTCGCGCCGCCGCCGGTGGCCGACTGCCCGTGGCTTTCACCATGCAGACCGACTGCGAGGTGGTGGCGGGCCGCACCACGTGCAATTGGGGCGAGGTGTTCAAGTCGATCGTCGGCAATGGCACGGCGTCACTAGTCGAGGATCTGGATGAATGCCGCCACGGCTTGCAGACGCTGATGGCGCAGCAGGCGCATATGCCGAATGTGGAATTCACTGATGCGCAGGTCCGCAGCGTCACGGTGTGGAAGATTGAGTCCGACTACTTCACCACCAAAGTCCGCACCAAGCCCGCGCCCGCGCACATGCATCAGCGTTAGCCGGGGATAGCGCGCCACCTCCCCACTGGCGGGAGGCAGCGCGCAGCGCCGGTGGATGGCCCACGTCCGGACCCGATAGACTTGCCGCCATGGCAGCAGTGACAGTGGTAATTACCAGCTACAATCAGGGCCCGTTGATTCACGAGGCAGTCGAGTCGTCATTGGCCCCAGACGGTTCGTCCGGAACGGATCATCATCGTGAACGATGGGTCCGATGACCACGCATCCGTCGAGATGCTGAACGCCACTCTCGACGATTGCCGGCACGGGGCGATGGATGCGAATGGTGTGGCCATCGACCTCATCGGCCAGGCAAACGCCGGTCCTTCCGCCGCGCGCAACCGTGGCATCGCCGCCGCCGAAACGCCGTTCGTAGTGGTGTTGGATGGCGATGGCCGTTTGCGGCCGGCCTTCATTGAGCGCACGTTGTCGATGTTGTCCGCCGACAAAACGATGGTCGCCGCATCCGGCTGGCTGCAGACTTTCGGTGTCCTGGAATCAGTGGTCCAGCCGACTGGTGGCAATGCCGCCGCGTTCGTGTCGCATAATTGCTGCCCGGCCACGTGCATGATTCGCCGTGTCGCGTGGGAGTGCTGCGGCGGCTACGACGAGTCGATGCGCGGCGGCTTCGAGGACTGGGACTTCTTCCTGTCGTTGTTGGAGTGCGGATTGACGGTGGAAAACGATATCTGCGGTGCTGGGGTTACTGGCGGTACTGAGCATGTCGGAGGTTTTGGGAGTGCCTGGGATACAGAGAATCCCGCAAAAGACGCGGCCCATATCGGCATCGCCCCCGAGCCGCTGATCGAGTACCGCACGGCCCCGGCCTCCTCAAACGTGACCAGCATGACCAAGCGCCTCGATCTCATGCGCTTCCTGATCGCCAAGCACCGCGATCTCTACGCCGCGCACATCGCCGACGCCATCCTCGGCGTTGAAGCCATCTCCATGAGCCGCTTAACCATGTGGGAATCGTTGATGCGCGGCGACACCACCGCCAGCCAAGCCTTCATGCTCCACCCCACCTACGGCGACGGCGGAATGGCCGCCGCCGTACGCTTGCGGAGTTGATGGTCAGCCGGGCCGGCTCAAATCGGTGTCCCCACTGTCGTCAACCTGCCAGTTTTTGGCCGGCAAACGCCGCTGAGAGCCTTTTGGCGGCGTCAAGTTGCTAGCACTTGGCGTAATGGCGTCGCTGCCGTGGTTGCTTGCGGTCCACGAGAGGTTCGGCTCGCAGACCCTTCAGGCAGTCAAGAACACGTGTTTCTGGTGGTATTCGATGAACTCGTGTGAGGGCGGATTTGAAGAAGGCAATGTAATATAGCGTCCTTCAAACTGATACATCCAATAATCATTGATATCGTTGTGCGGGACCCGAGCGGATATATGTACTCGATAATCGTCGTCAATGGTCATGTATCCGCGGTCAAATGCCTTGTCGTGGAATGCATTAAGCAACAAGCCGTTAGCCGCATTTGTTTTCTCGAACCCGGTTGAGACCTTCCAGGGCTTGATGTGGCTGGCGATTAGCAGCGGATCAATATTGATGCCAGTCAGGCAGCAAGTGTCGTGATAATTCGCGATCAAAGCATTGCGAAAGTAGCTTTGATTGACCCGCGATAATGCTGTTGTCTCATGTTCAGATCCGAGTGGAGCTGTAGTCTGCTGTTGCCCCGCGACGATGGGCGGTCTTGGAGCATCAATGAGAAGGCTGGTTGTCTCTTCCACCAACGATTTCTGCGGAGTGGGAGACGAGTGCATTGTTCGACGATTGCGCGCATCCTGAGTCGGTAGAGGAACTTTCTCAATGAAACTGACATAGACGTTCAAAGCCAGAATGAGCAGCTTATCGCTCTGCTCCTGATATTCTTTCCAGATTTGTATTTCGAGTTTCCCGCTATGGGCCAAACCTGATACCCCTCGTGCGTGTTCGTTGGGGTCGTGAGCCCGAAGATTCATGAGTTTCATATAGACCGAGCTGGCGGTACGATTCAGTCCAACAGCAAGTTGCGCGATATGAGGGTTATTCTTGTCGTTCCGCTGTCGCTGATTCAACATCATGTACAAGCCGAACGTGGCAAGAGTCTCGTCGTAAGACCATTTCGGTCCACGTGTTCTATTGCCGCTCTGCATATTCATGATGTCCAGGATACCTCCTCGGAAAGTTGGCGGACTGATGATATAGCAACTTAGGGGGTGCTCAATTTTCGGCATGCTGTGATGCAAACGGAAGGCTTGTCTTGATTAATGGGGTACTCACTCATCTGTCAACGGTGTAAGGCGGCGGTCATAAACTACCTTGCGAAGAAGTGTGTCGTTATGTGTTGATTCGGTGTGGAAGTTGATTTTTTTAAGTAATTTTAGAGGATCTTTTGTGATCATTTGTGAGTATATTAGTAGAAAAAGAGGATTTTGTGACTATACGCATAGCCGAGCTTTTTGCTGGCGTCGGGGGTTTCCGCCTTGGTCTGGATGGCTACCATGATGCTGCGCACCCCGAGTTTGATATGAAGCCAGCTGGCGATTTCAAGACCGTGTGGGCAAATCAGTGGGAACCCAATGGGCAAGAGTCGAAGCAGTTTGCTTGGCGGTGCTACGAAAAAAGATTCGGCGAGGGAAGTTGCGTTAATGAAGATATCGCCGTTGTGCTACAAGAAGTCAAGGACGGTAAGCGGTCGATTCCTGAGTTCGACATGCTGGTTGGCGGTTTTCCGTGTCAGGATTATTCAGTGGCGAAGCCTCTTGCCCTTGCCTCAGGTATTGAAGGTAAAAAAGGTGTGCTTTGGTGGAGCATCAACGAGCTTCTTGAAATGCGGCACCCGAAATATGTGCTGCTGGAGAATGTTGACCGTTTGTTGAAGTCGCCAAGCTCTCAGCGTGGGCGTGACTTTGCTATCATCCTATCTTGTCTGTATCGGCTCGGTTACTCTGTTGAGTGGCATGTGATTAATGCCGCTGAATATGGAATGCCGCAGCGTAGGCGCCGCGTATACATTTATGCAGAGTTGGATGCCCCGAAATGGGATATGGAAGACCGCCTTTTCCATAGTGGGGTAGAGGCCCGCGCATTCCCGATTGTGGCTGATGGCCGTTTCGGAGTAGAGCGTTTTTGTATTGAGAAAGACCCCTATGAGATGACTCATACATTTGGCAAAGGCGTGAAAGTATCCCAATTCAAGGATGCAGGTGTTATGCAGGATGGTGAGGTATTCACCTGTCGAGCGACGCCTGTGTATAGCGGCAAGCATTCGGTTCTGGGCGATAAGCTCGTCTCGATTGGCGAAGTGCCATCAGAGTTTTTCATCGAAGACAATTTGAGTTCATGGGAATACCTTAAGGGTGGTAAAAAGGAGCAACGAACCGCTCGCAACGGATATGAATACACGTATTCCGAAGGACCGGTGGCGTTCCCTGATGCTTTGGATAAGCCGAGTCGAACCATTTTGACTGGAGAAGGCGGTCGTGGTGCCAGCCGGACGAAGCATGTCGTTGAACAAAATGGCAGATTGCGGCGGCTCGTGCCAGATGAACTCGATCAGTTGCAGATGTTTCCTCGTGGCTGGACTGACACCGGTATGACGGATGGACATCGGGCCTTCTGCATGGGGAATGCCTTGGTGACAGGCATCCCCCATCGTATTGGTGTAGTAATTGCTGCAGATGCCGATGTTTCACGTTCTGAGTGAGATGATTCATAGGTTACTGGCAATGATTCTGGCTATATAGCGGCGATCGAGCCAGAAGCATTGCTTGGTAATAACTTCCCCATTCGGCAGGATGGACCGGTCCTTCGCGCTTCCGTTATCCTTTCCTTTGCTCGCATGAGGGCGGAGGTGGAACACTGAATTGAAAGATGATCCTGGAATGAGATTTTTACCGCGAATCCCGTAGTTCAACGGGGTATGCGCAACCAGCAAGGTATGCATTGTCTCCCAGACGGGTTTCACGTATTGTTCAATGTCGTCTTCAGGCATATTCCAAAGGAATGCACCTTTGAAAATGTCCTTCGCTTTGTCATGGCCGGATTGATACGGTATCGGCGATTTTGAAACCATGATAAGGAACTTGCTGGTTTCGAAGAAGTCGCGTACGAATGACTGTTCCCATGTGGTTTGGGGATTGGCCCATTCCTCCCATTGGTCATCCGTGATGGCCTTAAATGACATATGCTCGCGAGGCAAGCCATCAGGATATATGGTTACTGACTTAAATTGGCTGATATTAGCTTTCGAGAATTGTTCAATCTTACTAATTGATGATTTTGAGGCGCCCAACATCGCAAAAGCGAGGCTCGAATTATAGTTCTTAGCTGTTGGCGCTGCTGACACTTGGAGCTCGGAGGCGATGTCTCTGCTTGATTTGCCGGTGTAGGGAATGAATTTGGCTGCCACGTATTCATCAAGGTTCTGTTCTTGCGGTATCGGCAAGCGAACGGTTTCGCTCTTTCGATTCAATAATTTCCGCGCAATTGCAGTCATGTATGAAGTTTTCAGGCTGAATGCACGCTGTTTGGCAAATATAGTTGCGGTGTTCGCGCCCGCCGGTGCTGGTGCCTCTCGAAGTTGTTTGGAATTGGCTCCTTTTGTACATGCGGCTAAATAATTGGTATCGGATTCGCTGAGCGAATCAGCATGGCCGGAAGCGACTTTATCTCGAATGACATGCCAATCATTTTTGATGGTAGCAAGATCATCTGCTTCATACTTCATGAGATATGAAGCAAGCACTTTGCAGTCGATGCGCAATTCCTTTTTCTTATCGGTGCGATCATCGTAGTAGTAAACGAGGATGATATTCTTCGCTTTATCCCACATTTTTTGAAGATTCGAAGTCGGTCTCGTCAGCGAGCGTTAGATAATTGATGATATCGATGACTAAGCGCTCTTTAGCTGAGGTTTGTTTGCCTTTTTTAATGTGCTTAAGTGGAGTGACTTTTAACTCATAACTGGTATCGCCAATATGAATATCGGGTGCGGCATCGGAGTTGATGGCATATTTTAAGACTGACTCTTCGATGATTTGGCCGAGAGAACCCTTGTTCCCTCCCGTTAGAGCTCTTCCCGTTTGATCGAGTTCGCGGAATGATTTCCCCTTTGCCGTCAGCAGTGTGTTCATCACTTCTTCAAGGCTCGAGTATTCTCGTGCATCGTTGAACTCCGGTTCTGAACTGCTCATAGTATCCCCCTGTTGTTGGTGCGTCATTGCTTGTTGCCCCTAATCATACAGTCATGCATATGCGGCTGACGGTAGAATAGCGGTATCTACGCAGACAAGCCAAAGGAGCCTCGCCATGATTCTCGTCACCACCACCCCGTCCGTCGACGGATACACCATCACCAACTACCAGGGCATCGTCTTCGGCGAAGTGGTATCCGGTGTGAACATGTTCAAGGATCTTGGCGCGGGCCTGCGCAACATGTTCGGCGGCCGCAGCCAGGGCTATGAGGAGGAGCTGATGCGCGCCCGCAACGAGGCCATCGCCGAGATGCAGCAGCGCGCGGAGGCGATGGGCGCGCACGCCGTGGTCGGCGTGGACATCGACTATGAAGTGCTCGGTGCCGACAACGGTATGCTGATGGTTACCGCGTCCGGCACCGCCGTGCAGATCGCGCGTACGGCCTGAGCCTATCGGGCACAGCCTGGGCCCGGACTTGTCCATCGAGCCGGCTTTGTCGGTTATCGTGACGCAGTACACTGACGCTCATGACCATACGAATCGAAGCATACGACCGCTGCCCCGCCGCCGCCCGCGCCATACGCGAGCAGGTGTTCATCCGCGAACGCGACTGGCGGCCGGAGTTCGATGAATGGGATGCCGCGTCCGTACATCTGCTGGTGTTCGATTCGGATAATGATGCGCCCAATCGCCCCGGCTCGTCCGCGCAATTGGCCTCACGCAGCCAGCCCATTCAGCCCAGCCAGAATCACCCCGTAGCGACCTGTCGGTTCTACGCGGACCCCGATCATCCCGACCAGCCCGGGCGATACATCATCGCGCGCCTGGCGGTACTGCCCGAGGCACAAGGCCGGCATATCGGCTCGCGGCTGCTGGCCGACGCCGAACGCCGCATCGCGCAAGCCGGCGGAACCATGGCCGCCGTGCACTCGGAGAACGACCACTACAAGTTCTATGAGCAGTGCGGCTACCGGCTCACCGATGAAGTCTATGAAGGCGGCCGTCACGGCTGGCTGATCAAGGACTTGATTCTTGGCTCCGAGAATTAAGGGCCGCTGTCTGTCCCGCGCCGTGTTCAAATCGCTGCAATACAGCGAGTTCGAAGCATCCTGTATGAATTGCTGGACGACTACAGCGCGCAGACAATCAGATAAATCGCCACGACGTGGCAGGCGTACCCGATGACCGTGCCCAAGTGAAACACCTCGTGGAACTCGAACCAGCCGAGAACGGGGTTCGGCTTGCGCAGCGCAAAACACACGGCGCCGGCGATATACGCGGCACCTCCGCACGCGATAAGAATGGTCGCAGCCGGGCCCACTGCGGGAGCCGTCCATAGTTGCGGAATAAGTGTCACCGGCGCCAATCCCAGCACAACATACACAGTGGTGAACACCCAGTTCGGGGTGCGCAGCCAGACGATATGCAGTATCGTGCCGATCGCCGCGGTCACCCAAATCACCGTGAGATATGGCCGGCGAATCGCCGGGCTGAGTGCGAACAGCACAGGTGTGTTAGTGCCGGCGATGATGAGGAAGATGTTCGAATAATCGATGCCGCACAGTACGCGAGTCACCTTCGCGCTGCGCCACGGCACGACGTGCAGCAGCGCGCTGTTGCCGAACAGCAGCATGGCCGAGGCACCGTACACTGCGCAGGCCGCTTTGACCGAGCCGGCCGGCGCGATGCAGATGAGTACGATGGACGCCGCGATGCACAGCGGCAGGGTGGCGAGGTGAAGCCATCCGCGCAGTCGCGGCTTGCGATTGCCGAATGCATCCACGGGGACGATCTGGCGCTTGATCGCCTTCAGTGCGGCCTTGGCTTGGCGGTAGCGCGATTGCGCGGCCCTGTATCGGGCCGATGCACGGTCCAGTGCGGTGGGGTTGGCGCTTGCGCTGGATTTTTGACTCGCGGTTGCGGAAGGCGCAACTGTTGCGGCGGAAGCCATGGTTCGTCCAGATGGCGTGCTGATGGAAACGCTCATACTGATCACCTCGCTATGGCCGGCGACGCTCTCCCGACCACTAACCTACGCTACCGTAACCTAGTATAGGCCCGCGCAATAATCAAGGTTGATTTCGTAATGCTTACAGTTCTTCCGTGGTGTGGTATTCGGTGGTGCGGTTGCGGAATACATCGCCGAGTCTGTGAACTCGTATTATGCGTGTCTGCTGGGTCCGACTTGTGTCGGTTCCTGATTTCGGATTGCTGCGAATGATGCTCCCGACGCCGCCCCGCCAGTTGCCGGATTCGTACGGCTCGGCCGTTCGGCCGAGCTGGTCGTCGGTGACTCCAGATACTTCGTTGGTTTCGTCTCGGTTCATGATGTTATGTAATGCTAGTTTATGGCGGATGGAAAGTTGAGGAAAGTTAAATCTACTTCATGGGCTTCTCTCTGATCTGTATTTGTCCCGGTTCATATGTCAATCGTTTGACCTGTCGACCGGGGCAGAATCCGCTGTCCCGGTCGGCGATTTCGGCTTGTTTTCGTGAACCGGGACACTCCGGTTTCCTCAACTCATATCGTCTGGCAGACGGAATCGGCGGAATAAGGCCGATTCTGGAATTGGCACGTTGTCCCGGTTTTCGCATAAATCGATTGACATTTATACCGGGGCAACAAAAATTGTCCCGGTTTGCAAAGATCGCCCGAAATCGCGAACCGGGACAGCGGATTCTGGCCTGGCTTGAACGTCAAACGATTGATGCAGGTACCGGGACATTTTCCGCCACGAAAGTTGGGCCATAAGTCTCAAGTCCTAAGCCCCCCTCAAGGCCATCGCAACTTGAAAAACGGCGCTTGCCCGGACAAAGCAAAAGGGCTGGAACCTTCCGGTTCCAGCCCTTTAGTTGCTGGTGCGAGTGGGGGGAGTTGAACCCCCACGAGCATACACTCACTGCCACCTGAAGACAGCGCGTCTACCATTCCGCCACACTCGCAGACAATCGACTAACTTACACCCGGCTGGGTAATCATGCAATCTTCGGCGTGTCGCATGGGCGGCAGGGATATATCGCTCGTGGGTCTTCTGCGGGTGCCGTGATCTTTGACGGTGGCGACACTCCCCTCAGTCACTTCGTGACAGCACAAGCCGCAACGAAGGAGAAAAACTCACAACCCTGGCCGGCGCTCGCCGTTGCCGTAGAAGTGGGCCAGCGCTTCGTCGCGGAACTCATCAAAGTATCCGCCGTCGATCGAGGCGCGGATGTCGTCCAGCAGCTTCACGAAGAAATGCTCGTTATGGATCGTGGCCAACGTAAACCCGTTGAACTCGCGGGCGCGCAGCAGGTGGTCGACGTACGCGCGCGAATAATGCTGGCAAGTGTAGCAGTCGCACCCTTCCTCCAGCGGCCCGAAATCGAACTTGTGCTGGGCGCGCTTGATGTTGTACCGGCCGGCGCGCGTGTAGATCGCGCCGTTGCGGGCGCAGCGCGCGGGGGCCACGCAGTCGAAGGTGTCGCCGCCGTTCTCCACGCACGCGAAGATATCGTCCACGGAGGCGATGCCCAGCACATGGCGCGGCCGGCTCTCCGGCATCGCGTCGCAGATCCAGGCGCAAGTGTCGCCGATGATGCGTTTCTCGATCGCGCCGCCAATGCCCACGCCGTCGAAGTCCAGCGACGCGATCTGCGAAGCCGCGCGCCGGCGCAGATCCTCGTAATTCGCGCCCTGCACCACGCCATACAGCGCCTGATACGGCCTGCCCAGGCGTTCCGCCGTCAGCCGCTGGTGCTCGTCCACGCAGCGACGGGCCCAGCGGAACGTGCGCTCCACCGAATCCTCCTGGTAGGAGCGGGTGTTCATCAGCGTGGTGAGTTCATCGAACGCGAACATGATGTCCGCGCCGATTTTGTGCTGGATGCCCATCGAAATCTCAGCGGAGAAACGATGTGCGTCACCATTCAAAGGCGACTTGAACGTCACGCCGTCCTCATCCACCCAGGCCATGCGCTCCTTGCCCTTGGCGATGATGTCGTCCGACTTCATGCCGGTCACGTCCATTGCCAGCGTCTTCTTGAAGCCGACGCCCAGCGACATCACTTGGAAACCGCCAGAATCGGTGAACGTGGGCCCATCCCAGTTCATGAAACGCGCCAAGCCGCCGGCCGCGTCCAGCACGTCCTCGCCCGGGCGCTCGAACAGGTGGAAGGCGTTGGCCAGCAGGCACTGTGCGCCTAGATCCTTCATCTGCTCGGGCAGCACGGCCTTCATCGCGGCTTGCGTGCCCACCGGCACGAAGGCAGGCGTGCGAATATCGCCGTGGGGCGTGTGAATGATGCCGGTGCGGCCGTATCGGGCACCGTCTCGCCCAAGCCCGCTGGCCGTGGATGGCAGGCGGGTGATCGTTTCGAAATGGAAGGCGCTGCGGTCGCCGGGCTGTCCGGGCTGTGCGCCCAACGGATGTTCAAGAAGGCTGATCGTCATATGTTCACTTTAGGCAGAAGGGCCAGAAAAGGGCCGGAAATTGTGAAGAACTCGGTTTCGAGGGGCGGATTTCGCCGCTCCCGAACGTCTACTTCCGCTTCAAGGGGCTCCCGGTCAAGTAGGCCGGCTGCAAAAATGGCGGAATGGCGTTAAATGAGGGCCCTTGATACTCGGAATTGACCGCGCGAACAGCCCCTTGAAGTGCAAGTAGATGTTCCCGAAACAGGAAATCAGCCCCTCGAAGCCGAGATGCCCATAAGACTCTGCGATGATTACGCATAGACTTTCAATCAACGTTCAGAAAACCTCCAGATTGACTGCCTTTACTACTGAGGTAGCACACGAGAAGTGGCAATGGGCAAGTGCCCGAATAGCCGCCGAACAGACGTGATAGGAATTTAGGAAAAGGAGCAGCAATGGCTGACGAATTTAACCCGCAGGGCGTCGACCAGACCCCGCGGAATAACGAAAACCCCAATAGTACTGCCGATACCGGCAACGCCGAGCCGAAGAACCCGTTTGTGGGTGGCGACTCGGTTGATGCCGGCAACGCCAGCGATTCCAGCGAGCAGCAAGCCCCGGTTTCCTCGGCCGCCCTCGCTGCCGATCAGCAGCCTACGCAAGCCGCTACCGACACTGCCGCCACCGAGCCCATCCCGGACTACGCCTCCGCCAAGGGCGAGAGCACGGTGGTCTCCTCCTCGCCGGCTTCTCCGGCAGCGCCGGCCGCAGGCCAGACCTCGGCCACAACTCCGCTGTATCGTCCGGCCCCGGAATATGGCGCTTATGGTCCGACCCCGACTCAGGCACAGGGCCAGCAGGGCGGCCAGGCCGGCAGCAATGCCCAGCCCACGCAGCAATTCCCGTTCGGTCAGCCTGCACAGCAAACCCCACAGGGCCAGCAGGGCAACCGCAATCCCTACTACACCAATAACCCGCAGCCGCAGGGCAACGGCAATCCGTTCAATCCGCCCACGCAGCCGCAGCAGAACAACGGCAACCCGTTTGCCAGCCAGTCCGGTCAGAATGGCCGGAATGGCCAGCAGCCCCAGCAGGGCGGTCTGTTCGGTTTCGGCACTCCCGGTACCGGTACGCCGAACGGTCAAGGCCCGGCCCAGCCGGGACAGCCCGGTCAGCCCGGCCCCGCCAAGCAGGGCATGTCCAAGACGGCGAGCAACATCCTCATCGCCGTGGTCGCCGCCGTTCTGGCTGCGGCCCTCTGCCTGGGCCTCGGTTACGGCGCCCTCACCAGCGGCCTGATCACCTTGCCGACCAGCAATTCGCTGTCCAACGTCAGCTCGAATAAGTCCGGCTCCGGGTCCGCCACCGCCAAGAGCGGCGAAGCCCCCGACTGGCAGACCGTCGCCAGCGATGTCTCCGGCTCCGTGGTCTCCATCCAGACCGCGTTGAGCAACGGCACCGCCAAGGGCTCCGGCGCCATCATCGACACCGAAGGCCACATCATCACCAACAACCACGTGATCTCCGGCGCCCAGCAGATTCAGGTGACGCTTGCCAACGGCAACATGTATTCCGCCACGCTCGTCGGCACCGACACCACCACCGATCTTGCGGTCATCAAGCTCGACAACCCGCCGAGCGACCTCAAGGCCGTGAAATTCGCCGATTCCGACAAGCTCGCCGTCGGCGAGAACGTGATGGCCATCGGCAACCCGCTCGGCTACGACGACACCGCCACCACCGGCATCGTCTCCGCCCTGAACCGCCCGGTGACCGTGACCGACGATAACAACAACGAGATCGTCACCAACGCCGTCCAGATCGACGCGGCCATCAACCCCGGCAACTCCGGCGGCCCGACCTTCAACGCGGCCGGCCAGGTGATCGGCATCAACTCCTCGATCGCCTCCACCGCCACCTCCTCCGACTCCGCCGGCTCCATCGGCATCGGCTTCGCCATCCCGTCCAACCTCGTCAAGCGTGTGGCCGACGAAATCATCAAGGACGGCAAGGTCAAGCACGTTGCCCTCGGCGTGGTCATCAAGTCCGACACGGTTGAAGCCGACGGCGTGACCCGCGGCGGCGCGACCATCACCAAGTCCAGCGCCACTGGCAGCGCGGTCGTCTCCGGCGGCCCGGCCGACAAGGCCGGCCTCAAGGAGGGCGACACCATCGTGGCCTTCAACGGCAACGCGGTGAACAACAACTACTCGCTGCTTGGTTACGTTCGTGCCGCGGCTTTGGGAGACAAGGTGACGCTGACCATCGTGCGCGACGGCAAGACCATGGATGTGGACGTGACGCTCGATCAGGAGGAGTCGTCGGTGAACGGCTCGTCCAGCTCCGATTCCAACGGCAACAGCCAGAATAAGCAGAACAACCAGAATGGCTATGGCCAGAACGGTTACGGTAACGGTAACGGCAATGGCAACAGCGATGGCGGCACCGGTGACGGCGGCGGCTTCTCCGACCCATTCGGCCTGTGGTAAAGCCGACTCGACAACGTCACACGGTGTTGAGCGGTAACCGCTGAACACCGTGTCGGACAAGCAAAGGCCCGTGACAGTGAGCAAACTCCTGCCACGGGCCTTTCGTATGCGCGATTGTGCCCCGCGCCCATGCCGCCAACGCAGTTTCGATATCCGGCATGTCGCGCAACGCTCGTTGATAGGGTAGGCCAAGCACTGAGTTCGGGCGACGTCCTGAACACAGCGCATAATTCAATACAAAACTGAATACATTTCTTTACGCCGTGTATCGGAAGGTCGCGCGGGAGCCGAGCAAAGCGAAGCCCCAGGCAAAGCCGCCGGTGGGTTAACAAGGCGTGACCGCAGCGCCGATTGCGCGGGCCACGCTTGCCGTACCGCAATCGACTCCGTATACGAGCGTAAGGAGCAATGATGGGCGCACTCATCAGATTCTTCACCAAAATTCTCGACATCTGCAAGCTTGTGCCGATGCTTCCGGTCGTCGTCATCGCCGCAATTCCGCTGGCTTTACTGGGCGATTGGCGTCCGTGGGGCAATGCGATGGCGATTCCGGTACTTGGCAATCCGGGCTTCGGCCAGTGGCTGGTTATCGCATTGGTGCTGATTATCGTGATTGACACTGTGCGCGGCATGATTGACGATTTGCGCCACGGGCAGGTCGGGGTTGATGTGCTGGCCGTGGTCGCGATCCTCTCCACCGTGGCCGTCGCCGAATACTGGGCAAGTTGGGCGGTGACGCTGATGATTACGTCCGGCGAGGCCATTGAGGAATACGCCCAAGCCAAGGCCGAGCGCAGTCTGACCGCGCTTATGGAAGCCGCGCCGCAGACCGCGCACGTCGTCAACCTGCCTGGTGTGGGGTGTGGGTTTGCTACCGATAAGGGCGATTCGTCCGATGGCTTCCGGCGTGTGGGCTTGGCGTCGGCTGCGGCCGCCGCGCACCGCTTCGACACGGTGCCGGTCGAGCAGGTGCAGCTGGGCGATGTACTCATGGTGCTGCCGGGCGAAACTGTGCCGGTTGACGGTGAGCTGCTGTCCGGCACGGCCACGCTCGACCTGAGCAATATCAACGGTGAGCCGGTGCCGCGTGAAGTGTTCGCCGGCGCCCGCGTGATGTCCGGCGCGGTGAACGGCTCGACTGCATTGACCATGCGTGCCACCCAGGTGGCCGCCGATTCGCAGTACCAGCGCATCCTCGAGCTCGTGGCCTCCGCGCAGGAGTCGCGCCCGGCCGTGGTAAAAACCGCCGACCGCTTGGCTGTGCCCTTTACCGTGCTCTCGCTGATGATTGCCGGCATCGCATGGGCGATGTCCGGGGTGCCGACGCGATTCGCCCAGGTGCTGGTGCTGGCCACGCCCTGCCCGCTGCTCATCGCCGCACCGGTGGCGTACATCGCCGGAACCGGACGCCTCGCCGCAGCCGGCGTGCTTATCAAAGCGCAGGACGTGCTGGAAAACCTTGGCCGCGTCACGCAGGTGTTCTTCGACAAGACCGGTACGCTCACCGTCAAGCAGCCGCAGGTCGTGCGCGTCGAGATGCTGCCCGGTGCCGCAACCCGTCTCAACGAAGACCATGTGCTGATGATGGCCGGCGTGGTGGAAAGCTACTCGGTGCACATCCTGTCCAAAGGCATCGCCAAGGCCGGAACGGAGGCGATGGCCCGATTGCGCCAGCGGTTCGAGGATGGTCAGCGGCTCTGCCCCGAGCCGGAGGCCAGCTGGCCCGGCCATGGACGGGAGTATCCGGTCATCAAGAATATCAATGAAGATGCCGGCAAAGGCGTTTCCGGCGAGGTGAACGGACATGCGGTGCGCGTTGGCCGGCTGTCTTTCGCGGCCGCCGGGGAGGAAGGATTCTTGGCGGTCGATCGGACCGCCCCCAGTCGGTCTGAGGATGACCTGCGCACACGATTTGGGCTGCTTCAGCCGGACGAAATGGCGTCGTATGTGTCTGTTGATGGTCAGCTGATCGCGCGCATCGTGCTGCGCGATGTGCCGCGCGCCAACGCCAAGGCAGCGCTCGCCAAACTGCATGAGTTGGGCGTCACCAAGCTCGCCATGCTTACCGGTGACAAGCGGGCTTCCGCCAATATCATTGCCAGCGAAGTCGGCATTGACGAGGTTCACGCCGAACTGTTCCCGGAGGATAAGGTAGCCGCAGTCAAGGCCGCTACAGGAGCCGGCAAAACCGTCACGATGATGGTCGGTGATGGTGTGAACGATGCCCCGGTGCTCGCCGTCGCCGATATCGGTGTGGCCATGACCGACGGCACATCCACCGCCGCTTCCGAAAGCGCTCAGGTGGTCATTATGAATGACAATATCGCCGCCGTGCCGCGCGCCATCGCCATTGCACGCCGCACCAAGCGCGTGATGCTTCAAGCCGTAATCGCGGGCCTTGTGCTTGCCACCATCGGCATGATTGCCGCCGCGTTCGATCTCATTCCGGTCGTCGTCGGCGCATTCCTCCAGGAGGCCATCGACGTGGTGAGCATCCTCTGGGCTCTCACTGCTTTGATTGATCGGGACTGATTAAGATAAACCGGAATTGATTGGAGCCGCATCCGGATTATGTGCAATATAACAATTTGATATCAATATTTTGTGTGTGCTTACCGGATGCGGGTGCCGTAGGTGGCAGTCTATTAGACTAAAGGCTGTTTGCAGCATCATTTAGGGGCATTGAGGCCTTTGCCAGAGGAGTCGATATGTCAGAGGGTGAGGAAGAGCTCAATGTGGGCGCAGTCCGTTTGGAGGAAGTGGCATCGGCGGCTAATGTATCGCTGTCCACTGCGTCCAAGGCCTTGCGTGGAAAGCCTCACGTCAGCGAGAAAACCCGTATTCGAGTGATTGATGCTGCGCGGAGGTTGGGTTATAGCGCCGCAGAAGCTATGGCATCGATGGCAAGGTTAAGCGTCAGGGATTCTCACGGCATGCAGGATTTTCGCGTTGGCATCATTGGCGTTGATATGAAAGGCGTCTTTTCTCCGACCATTCTTATTGGAGCGGAGAATGCGTTTCAAGCGCGCTCAGCCGCAGCGCTACTGTTCAATGCGTCAGGCAATGAGGCATTGTTCCACAGTGGTATTGAACGAATGTTGGTGCAAGGAGTGTCGGGACTGTTGATTATCAGCAGGTGTACGGATCCGGTGCCATACTACGTGGATTCTCCGGTACCTGTGGTCTACGCCTATGGCCCGTCCCGTGATCCCGATGATTGTTCCGTGGCACAAGACAATGTGGAATCAGGGTGTTTGGCCGTTCGCCACCTTCTTTCCTGCGGGCGCACTCGTATTGCGATTATTGCTGGCGACTCCGAGTACTCGGTTACACATGAACGGATGCGGGGTGCGCTCAAGGCCTTGCATGATGCTGGATTACAGTTGGCTGGCGAAGCGCGGTTCGGTCCATGGGAAGCGGAATGGGGGCGCGCCGCTGCCCGTCTGCTGCTCAATGACGGTGCTGTATTCGACGCAGTGATATGCCAAAACGATGTGCTGGCTCGTGGCTGCATCGAGGAATTGGAACGTAACGGATGTCGCGTGCCGCAAGACGTAGCGGTTATCGGGCACGACAACAGTCCGGATTATGTGTCGTACGCGCATCCGTTGCTTACTTCTATTGATGACAACAACGAAATGCTGGGGCGTCAAGCTGCCCTATGCCTACTGGATGCGATTGCGGGGCATCCTCACCATGGTGTGGAGCGTGTGCCGGTGAAGCTAATCCAACGCGAGTCAACGTTGCCGTTGGATTGATAACGTCACCGGATAGGCGGCAGCAGCCGGTTCACATCTTGCGTGGCATCATCCAGACCTTTGCGAATATCATTGATGCCGGAATCCTGTACAAGGCCGTGAACGTCGATGTTGCTTTGTTCGCTCAACGCTTGGCCGCGTACGCGCATGCTATGGATAAATCGTCCGACCTTGCGTGCGTAGTCGGGCAGCTTGTCGGGGCCTACCAGCACTAAAGCGATGACAAGAATCACCATGAGTTCCGTGCCCGAAATGCCGAACAACATATTATTCTCCTTCTGCAGTTATTGTTGCAGGGGCTTCCTGTTTGCCGGTGCGCTTGGCTTTGCGCGCCGCGCGAAATGGTAACGCGGCGCGCATTTTATGTAAAAGTTTGAGAAGTTTGGGTTCTTCGCCCGCCGCGCGCATGACTTTCCATAGCTGGATGTGCTCGTATACTGCGCATACGGCTATGGCTGCGAAATAGATTGCGATGATGGGCAAAGCGAGTGCGCATAATGTTCCTGGGTCGCCGGTTGGCGTGGCCACGGCCGCGAAGATAAACGCTATGACCGTTGCGAGACGCCACTGCTTCAACCATGTTCGTGTTTCGACCGCATTCATCATCGTCAATGCCGCCATAACTACGGGTAGCAGGAATGAGAGGCCGAAAGCGACTGTCATGCGCAGAATGAAATCAAAATAGACGTCGGCGCTGAGCAATGTGGCGGTGTTTGCGGGGGCAAAGCCGGTAAGGATCGCCACCGCTTGGGGCAGCAGATACCATGCCAGTCCGGCTCCGGTGAGGAACAGCGGCACTGAGGCTCCGATGAATGTAACCGCGGTCCAGCGCTCTTTGCGCTTCAACCCTGGATTAATGAATGCCCACACTTGGTATGACCACCACGGGCAGGAGGCCGTCAGACCAAGGAAGAACGCAATCTCCAGCTTTACGTTGAATGCGGAGACCACGCCATTGAATGTGATGCTCATCAGTCCCTGTTGCTGCCCGGCCGCCGTCAGGAACGGTTGTTGCAGGATACGAAACACCTGATCGCTGAACATCCATCCCACTATCGACATGATGATGATGCCGGCAATGGCCCGAACAAAGCGTTTGCGAAATTCGACAAGATGATCGGCCAGAGGCATCACCGCATCGGGGTTGCGGGGCTTGCGCGTTTTGGACTTGCGCCCTACACCCCGCTTCCACCGGCGTGTAGGGTGTTGCGCACCCGCGCTGGCCTGCTGCGTGGCCTCGTGTGAGTGATCGATGAGATCGTCGAGGTCAAGATGTGTATCCCGATCGCCGGGATGCATCGCCGGTGCAAGGGGTGCCGGAAGCGCGGGGTTTCCGGGAACCGTGCTCATCGCTGTTCGGCTCCGGTTGCTGTAGTCGGGGCGGCGGTGGCGTTCATCGTGACGGCTTGGGGTACGGCGGGAGCGGGAGCCGGTGCTGCCGCCGGAGCTGGGGCAGGGGCGTCGCTGACTGTATTGACGGTTTGTTGTGTTGCCGGGTCATCGGTCTTGGTCTCGGCACGGAAAATCTTCATCGATTGGCCAATGCTTTTGGCTAGCTCAGGGAGCTTCTTCGCGCCAAACAGCAGCACGATGATAAGTAGAATGATAATGAGCTCGGTGGGGCGAAGATTAGGCATGATAGTATGTCCTTCCAATTTCTGTGTTGTGACAGGGGAAGGGTATACCTCATTAACGCACCAATTTATCAGTATAGCGAGGAATGGTGTGTTGTTCAAGTTGAAGTGCGGTGTTGCGTTTGAGCTGCTTGTGAGAGTTGCTCGGGAACATGTTAATTTGAATGCATTTACTGTGTTATTGGTGAGCATATGTGTTTGGGTTCGTTGGTTTTCGCAAGAGGAAAACAAAAGGAAAATTACGAAAATAGCATGGCTGGAAATGCTGATAAAGACTGATTTTCATTGGTATTGTGCGCTACGAAAACCAGAGAAAAAATGAGTGAGTCGCTTTCTTTGACGCATGGTGAGAATCGTCTGTTTGAGTTATTGTGAACGCGCACAACGAAGACAAGCGGCATGGAGGGCGCGCAAAAACTCGAATAATCGCATATGGTAACTGTTTGCTTTACCGTCATCTCTCCCATACATACATGACGACGGGGACGCACCACAATGATGTGATGGTAAAACGGGCAGTACCAGACGATTCCGAGTATGTGTGTGCCATCCACTGACGCATCTTACCTGCGTCGTCGGGCCATTGAATGGATTAAGTGCATTGAATGGTTGCGAATGCGGCAGAGTGTCTTCGTCCGTCATGCCTCGCAATGAACGCGCGGCAGTCCAACGAAGGAGCAAGATGAGTTCAACGGAAGCAACAAACGGCATCTCTCGCCGTGCTGTGCTCGCAGGCGCGGCCGCCATCGGCGGCACCATCGCCGTGGCGAGTGCATTGGGTACAGGAGTGACAACGGTGCAGGCAGCGCCATCCGTCGCTGGCACGGCAGGTGCAACGGGCGCGAACGGCGCGGGCGGCGTGGCCGTTCCCGCAGCGCAGCGCACCACGAAAAGCGCGAAGACCATTACCGACGCGCCCGCTCTGCCGGGCTGGAAGGTAGCTCCGTTCCCTCTGCGGAACGTCGCCATCACCTCGAACAGCGTGTTCGATCGTGCCAAGGAAGGGATGCTCGACTATGCACGCAACTATCCGGTAGACCGCTGGCTGGTTTGCTTCCGTGCGCAGGCGAACCTGCTGCCTAAGGACAACACGACGCAGCCTTCCGGTGGCTGGGAGAACTTCCCCAGCGGCTCGCTAGACAAGGCTGTTGAACAGCAATGGGGCGATGCCGAATACACGCGTGGCCAGAACAAGAACGGTGCTGATGGTCTGTTGCGCGGCCACTTTGCCGGACATGCATTGCACATGCTCTCCCAAGCGTATGCCGAAACGGGGGAGGAAGCGATTCTCAACAAGATCAACGAGTTCGTCTCCGGCCTGAAGGAATGCCGAGATTCCCTGCGCGAGATGAAGTATAACGGCAAAGCCCGCTACAGCCACCCCGGCTTCCTTGCCGCCTATGGCGAGTGGCAGTTCAAGGCATTGGAGGAATATGCTCCCTATGGCGAGATTTGGGCACCGTGGTACACGGAGCACAAGATTCTTGCCGGTCTGATTGCCGCTTACGAGTTTGCCGGTAATGCCGACGCGCTCGACCTGGCTGAAGGCATCGGACATTGGACCTATGCGCGTCTGAGCAAATGCACCAAAACCCAGCTGCAGAAGATGTGGGACATCTACATCGGTGGTGAATACGGCGGCATGAATGATTCGCTGGTGGATTTGTACAACGTCTCCAAGGACAAGGACCGTAGCGAATTTCTTAAGGCCTCCGCATTTTTCGACACTGACAAGCTCATTGACAACTGTGGTGCTGGTGTCGATATCCTCAACAACTTGCACGCCAACCAGCACATTCCACAGTTCGTCGGTTACGCCAAAGACGCGGCCATGGGCGACGCGGATATCGATGCTGATGCTCGTGCGCGTTATCTCAAGGCCGTTGAGGGGTACTGGGGCATGATTGTGCCCGGCCGTATGTATGCTCACGGTGGTACTGGCGAAGGCGAGATGTGGGGGCCGGCACATACTGTGGCCGGCGATATCGGCAAGCGCAACGCGGAATCCTGCGCGGCATACAACATGCTCAAGGTGGCTCGCTATCTGTTCTTTATCGAACAAAAACCTGCCTACATGGACTATTATGAGCGCACGATTCTCAACCATATTCTCGGAGGTAAGTCCCGTGACCTCGATTCCGGCACGGCCCTCACGCCGGGCAACTGCTACATGTACCCAGTGAATCCGGCTACGCAGAAGGAATATGGTGATGGCAACATCGGCACTTGCTGTGGCGGCACCGCTTTGGAAAGCCACTCGAAGTACCAGGATTCCATCTACTTCCACTCGACGGACAACAAGGAACTGTACGTCAATCTGTTCACAGCTTCCACACTCGACTGGACCGACACCGGCCTGAAGCTCGCACAGGAAACCAACTATCCGGAGGAGGAGACCTCGACGATTTCCATTACGGCCGCGCCGAAGAGCGCCGTCACCTTCCGCATCCGCATCCCCGCGTGGAGCAAAGGTGCGAAGATCGAGGTGAACGGCAAGGCTATAGATGGCGTCACCGCTGGCGAATACGCCACCGTGGCCGGCAGCTGGAAGGTCGGGGACAAGATCGTCGTCACCATCCCGCTGCAGCTGCGCACCGAGTCGACTGATGACCGCAAGGACATCCAGACGCTGTTCTACGGTCCCACGGTGCTCAACGCGCTCAACCCATCCACCAAGTTCATCCAACGCGGCTTCTACGAGCGCAACGGCTTGGATGGCACCATCAAACTGGGCGTGCAGAAGAAGGAAGGCACGAAGAACTACTTCATCATTGACGGCGACGAGTTCGAGCCCGCCTACAACGGCGACAACACCCCGTACCACATGTACTTCCAGCGCAAGGACGAGTATGTGGGCTTCGCAGGCAAGCTCACCGATGTGCTGAACCCGAAGCGCCCGGCTGCACAGGACCGTAGCGAGAGCACGCTGATGGATGACATCTGGGCGGGCGCGCCGTTCAAGGACCGTGCCGCCTTCATCAAGAAGGTGCAGGAGGTCACGAAGACCTATCAAGACGAGGGGCTGCTTTCCAGTCGTGATCGTCAGGTGGTTCTGCTTGCCTCCGCTCGCGCCAAGATGAGCTGACGTTTTCCTGCGACCAAACCGTCTCCCGTAGTGCACGACACGGCGGGAGATGAGTGATACAAACCATAACGCCTAACAGAAAGAATATTATGACCATCGAAAGCACTACTTCGGCCGTGAAGGGCGGTGTGGCGAAACGATTCGCCGCACTGTTCGTAGCTGCGGCCACGCTGCTGGCTGGCGGTGTCTTCTCCGTATCGGCCGCGCCGAGTGCACTGGCGGACGACGCTGAAACGAATGTTGCGCTCAATGCAGAAAAAGGCAACGACAATGCACCAGACGTTCAGGTCAGCTATGTCACTGGCTGGAACAGCACTGCTGCCATCAATGACGATAGCTTGGACGGCAACGCCAGCTATGGCGGTTGGGGCACTTGGGGCAACACCAGTGCCAGCGAAACTGCCACTTACATATGGAATCGCGCCGTGACCACGTCCAAGTCTGTGGGCTACTACTGGACGAACGTCAAGACCGGTGATGGTGGCGTGCCGCTGCCCAAGGATGTCTCGATTGAGTATCTCAATGCTGATTCCGGCCAGTACGAGACCGTGCCGAACCTGAAGGTGGACAAGACATTCCCCGCCGACGACGAGCTCGACGCCACCAACCCGGTGTATGGTCCGTATACCTACACCTTCGACCAGGTCACCACCAAGTCCATGAAGCTTGTGGTGAACAAGAAGGCCAATGACAACAAGGGCATTACCGTCACTGAGTGGCAGGTGTTTGGTACCAGCGCTGCACTACCAGTGGATCCGGGCGACCCAGGTGCTTTCTTAGACGTGCAGCAAGTTGCCGTGCGCACCACGCCGGGCGTGGACCCGACCTCGAAGTTGCCTGCAGAAGTGTGGGCGACACCTCAAGATGGTCCCAGCATTAAGGTTCCAGTGACTTGGGAAACCGTTCCGGCCGACGCTTATGCTACAGCTGGTACTACCGCCGAAGTCAAGGGCACTACTGCTGCCGGTACCTATGACAACATCAAAGTTGCGGCCGGTCAGGCGACGGCCACTATTGGTGTCTACGACCAGCTCAACACCGAGGTGACCGACGCGGAGTACGTCTCCACCATCACCGCTCCCGGTGTCAAGCCGGTATTGCAGGATACCGTGGCGCTGACCTACGCTGACGGCTCGGTCGAGTCGGGTCACAAAGTGACTTGGGACAGTATCCCGGCCGCCGAGTATGCTGAAGCCGAACAGGTCGGCTTCGTGGAAGGCTCTATCGAGGGTGTCGGCAATATCAAGGCGGAAGGCACGTTCTTCGTCGTCGCGCCTTCCGACCCGAAAGCCCAGCCGATTGTTGCTATCGATTTCGACTCCGCGGCCCCCGGCTCCGGCTGGTACACCACTGCCCCGAAGTTCACCATCACCGCGCAGCGCGGCGTCTCCACCGTGCCGATAAAGACGATCGAGTACAAGATCGGCAAGGGCGAGTGGACCAGTGGCAAGGGCCCGATCAGCGTGACCGCGCAGGGTTCCGTGACCATTTCCGCCCGTGCCACCGATGAAAACGACAACAGCCGCGAGGTCTCCCAGACCATCAAGGTCGACACCAACGTGCCGGTGGTCACCGCTAAGCAGGAGAGCAAGAACGGCAACGATGTGGTCGTCTCTCTCACCGCTGATGACGGTGCCGCAGGCTCCGGCGTGACCCGTGTGCTGTACTCCACCGGCCCGTCCAGCAACCCGAAGTCCAACGAGAACACGATGTGGGGCACCTACACCGACGAGGACAAGGTGAAGGTGCAGCTCTCCGCTGACCACGACACTTACGTGCACTTCTATGCGCAGGATGCCGCCGGAAATGAGTCCGACTACGCCAACATCAATCTCGGCAAGGGCGAAGCCGTGACCCCGACCCCGACTCCGTCTGTGGATTCCGTTGCCGTCTCCGGTGATGGTGTCAAGGATGGCAAGCTGGCGCTGGTCGCTGGTGATACTGCCCAGTTGTCGGCCGAGGTGAAGGTGACCGGTGATGCGGCCAAGACCGTGGCCTGGAAGTCCTCCGACGCGAAGGTCGCTACTGTGGACAAGGATGGCAAGGTGACCGCCGTTGCCGAAGGTACGGCGACCATCACCGCCACCTCCACGGTTGACGAGAACAAGTCCGCGTCCGTCGAAGTCACGGTAACTAAGCCCGAGGCTCCGGTTCCGCCTGCCACCGATGAGGAGCGCAAGCCTCTTGCCGACAAGATCGCCGCTGTTGAGAGTGAGAAGCTCAACCAGAACGACTACACGGCTGATTCGTGGAAGGCATATGCGGATGCACTTGCTGCCGCAAAGCAGGTAGTCAAGGATCCGGCCGCAACCGCACCGCAGGTGACCGCTGCGCTCAACAAACTCACTGCCGCACACGATGGTCTCGCCAAGAAGGATAGCGGCGAAAAGCCTGAACCGCAGAAGCCCGGTCAGCAGAAGCCTGGGCAAAACCAGAAGCCTGACCAGCAGCAGAAGAACGCTACTACCACTGCCCCCACGGGTAGTGCGGTGGCTGCCGTTGCTGCGGTCGTAGTTGTGCTCGGCGCGGCTGGCGCCGGTCTGGTTATCTGGCGCAAGCGCCGTGCCTGACGTGAGGCTATTGCCCCTAGGCTAATAACAACCCAATAATTGAATACAGGTCTTATACCTGAAGTTGATCTGCGCCGCACTGGCTTGAACCCGAATCGATGTTCGGGCTAAGCCTGTGCGGCGCATTTCGTTGCGGCTGTGTTGCTCATAATCCGGTATCGGAGTTATTCATTAGGTCGATTTGACGTTTATTAGGTCGGTCCTTGGTCGGAGCGGTCCTTGAAACCCCGCCGTTCCAGGGGATGGCTTCAGCACCCTCCGACCTAATGAACGAAGAAATGACCTAATGAATGCAATCGAGGTCGTAAAAAGCCGTTGGAGGTGACGTCTTCAGTGTCATCAAGGGATTCGCCGGTTGTGCAGTATTGTTATTGTTCTGCGGCGGCTCTTTACCGTCGGCCTTCCAGCCAATCGAGGGCGGAAGTGACGCGGATTCCTTGTGAGACGTAACTTTGCTCAACCCGACTGGTTACGTACTGTTGCTCACACGGTATGCCGAGAACATTGCCAATTAAAGTAAGGTGCCGGGCGAACCGGTCATGGTAGGTTTGCCCGGATTTGATTTCGATCATCAGGCGATGATTCGGATCGGTGAAATCCAACAAATCCACCTCGACCTTGCTGGCATCGCGGTAGAAGAATAATTGTGGCTCCTGATTGGCGTTCAAATGCTGTTTCATGGTTTCCGCAATGATGAGGTTTTCAAATATATCGCCGAACTTGGGGTGCGCAACCAGTGCTTCGACCGTCCGAATGCCCAAGAGATGGCACAGCAAGCCAGTGTCATAAAAATAGAGTTTCGGCGTTTTGACCACCTGTTTGCGTGCGTTCGTGTAGAACGGCATGAGATGGAATGCGATGTAACTTGATTCCAGAATCGACATCCATGCCTTTACGGTTCGCGGACTTACACCAAGTTCATTGGCGATGTTGGTGTAGTTTATGAGTGCTCCGGAACTGAGTGCGCAAAGAGTCAAGAATCGGCGGAAGTCAGCCAAATTGCGTACATCAAGATATTCGGAAACATCACGTTCGATATAAGTGTCGATGTAGTTCGAGAAGAACAGATTGAGCGGCATTCTCGTGTCGTAAATGCGTGGATAACCGCCTTGCAGCATAAACGTATCCGGAGTAAGGGCCTGATTCGCCTTGCATGCTTCTTGGAATGAGAACGGCAATAACTTGACCAAACCGACTCGGCCTGCCAGTGATTGTTGAATACGCTTGAGTAGTAGGAAATTTTGAGAACCAGAGAGGACATATTGTCCTTGTTCGCTACGTTCGTCGGAAGCCACTTGAATCATGGAGAACAAATCAGGAGCATATTGAGCTTCATCCACTATGAGCTTGGAAGGACGCTGCCGAATGAATCCCACCGGGTCGTCAATGGAGGCTTTGCGTGTCTCAGGATTTTCCAGATTCACGTAGTCATAATCAGGGAACATGGCTTTTGCCAGCGTGGATTTGCCGCTTTGCCGAGGCCCGGTAATAGAGACCACGGGAAACCATTGCGCAAGTTGTTTGGCCTGTTTCCCGAGCGCGCGTGGAATCATCGATGCCTCTTTCCCATAATCCGACATTACTGATTACCATAATCTTACATTAGAGAAACCCATAATCCTACATTAGGAAAACCCATAATCTGACATTAGCAGTGCTCGTAGGTTTCCCAAACGCACAAACTATGGCCTAATACACAGAATTCCCACCACTCTCCCTCTGTCGCAACGGAAGGCTTTGCGTTAGGCTAGAGCGCGTGACTGAATCCGTGAATACTGAACTCCGCATTGCTGTTATCGGCGCTGGCCCGGCCGGCGTCTACTCATCCGATATCTTCCTGCGCCAGCTCAAGAAGCTGGGCGAAGAGCTTGGCCTCGGCACCGAAGCGCGCATCGACCTGTTCGAGAAGCTGCCCGTGCCGTTCGGCCTGGTGCGTTACGGTGTGGCCCCGGACCACCCGTCCATCAAGTTCATCGCCTCCGCGCTTGAGAAGACGCTCGACAACCCGAACATCCACCTCTACTGCGATGTGGAATTCGGCAAGGACGTGACCCTTGACGACCTGCTGGCCCGTTACGACGCCGTGCTGTTCGCCACCGGCGCGGTCAAGGACAAGCCGCTGAACCTGCCCGGTGCCGACCTTGAAGGTGTGTACGGTGCCGCCAAGTTCGTCGAATGGTACGACGGTTACCCCACCGGTGCCCGAGAATGGCCGCTCACGGCCGAGAACGTCGCCGTAATCGGCGGCGGCAACGTGGCCATGGACGTGGCCCGCGAACTCATGCGCAACGCCGACGACCTCAAGGCCAAGACCGATATTCCGGACAACGTGTACGAGGGCATCGGCCAGAACAAGGCCAAGGTGCTCCACCTGTTCATCCGCCGTGGCGTGGCCCAGGCCAAGTTCAGCGTGCAGGAACTGCGCGAGATGGAGAAGCTGCCCGGCGTGCAGCTCATCATCAACGAAGACGACTTCGATCTGGACGACGAGACCATCGAGGTGGCCGGCAAGGACAAGCTCACTCGTCAGATGGTCGAAGAGCTGTTCGCCATCCGCGAGATGGCCGAAGACATGGAGGATGACGGCGACGTCGACTTCGAAGGCAACCCGGCCGACCGCAAGTACTACGTGCACTTCAACTCCGCCCCCACCGAGATCCTCGGCGAGGACGGCAAGGTCAAGGCCATTCGCGTGGAGCGCACCGAAACCGGTGCCGACGGCAAGATGCACCGCACCGGTGAGTTCACCGACTACCCGGTCGAGGCCGTCTACCACGCCATCGGCTACAAGCCCGCCGAAGCCCCCGGCATCACCTACGACGAGCACGGCGCTCACCTGGCCAACGCCAACGGCGACGGCCGCATCACCACCGAGGCCGACGGCGGCGAAGTGCGCGACCGCCTGTACGCCACCGGTTGGGCCAAGCGCGGACCGGTGGGTCTGATTGGCTCCACCAAGTCCGATGCGCTCGCCATCGTGACCAACATGCTCGAGGATCTGGCCAAGGCCGCTGAAGGTGGCCGCGTGGCAGCCGACCGCGCCCCCGAATCCATCGATCGACTGCTGGCCGAGCGCGGCATTCGCCCGATCGACTTCGCCGGCTGGAAGAAGGTCGACGCCTTCGAGCGCGCCGAGGGCGCCAAGGAAGGTCGCGAGCACAAGAAGGTCATCGAGCCCGACCAGATGCGTGAGCTCGCCCTGGCCTGACGTTCGCCCACGCCCGTCCGGTATTCGTCCACCCGGCCGCGCCCCGTGCGGACGCGGCCGGGCTCGGGGCCGGACGGGCCGGGCGAATATGGGACATTGCGCGTGGCGCATATCCAGCAATCATTCAGCCTGCGATTTTAGTGTGTGCATTATGGATGCCAAAGTACGGGTGCACGGCCATTTCAACGGCCTGAAAACAACGCTGCTGTTTGCCCTGATGTGGGCCATCATCATGCTGATTTGGTGGGCCACGGGCGGCAGTCGGCAAACCCTGAGCATCTATATCGTCATCGGCCTGATTACCACGTTCGGCACCTACTGGTTCTCCGACAAACTCGCCATCGCCTCCATGGGCGCGCGGGAAGTCAGCGAGCAGGAAGCCCCGGAGATCTACCAGATTGTGCGTGAACTGAGCGCCAAGGCCGGCAAGCCGATGCCTCGCATCTACATCGCCCCCACCATGAGCCCGAACGCCTTCGCCACCGGGCGCAACGAACGGCACGCGGCCGTCTGCTGTACCCAAGGCATCCTGCAGATTCTCAACGCCCGTGAACTGCGTGGTGTGCTGGGCCACGAACTTATGCACGTGTACAACCACGACATCCTGACTTCCGCCATCGCCTCTGCCATGGCCACCGTCATCTCCTACCTAGGCTATTCGCTGATGTATTTCGGCGGCGGTTCGCGAGACGACCGCGACAGTTCCGGTGGCCTCGGCCTGATCGGCGCATTGCTGAGCGTGATTCTCGCGCCGATCGCCGCGTCTTTGATCCAGATGGCCATCTCCCGCACCCGCGAGTACGACGCCGATGAAGACGGCAGCCTGCTTACCGGCGATCCCGAGGCCCTGGCTTCCGCGCTGAACAAGATTTCCTACGGCGCACAGACCGCGCCGATGCGCAAAACCGCCGGCACCCAGTCCGTCTCCGCAATGATGATCGCCAACCCGTTCTCCGCGGTCGGTTTCTCGCGCTTGTTCTCCACGCACCCGCCGACCGATGAGCGCATAGCGCGTCTCATGCAGATGGCCAACGAAATGAACGGCACGCCGATCGCTCCGCCCACCTACTCCACGCGCGTCGGCAGGTGACGTGCTAGGATAACTATTCGTGCCTCGTTTGGCTGAGCATGCTCGTCACGTGAGGTGCAGCAGCCGTAAGGCATGCGGACATAGTTCATCGGTAGAATGAAAGCTTCCCAAGCTTTAGAGGCGGGTTCGACTCCCGTTGTCCGCTCCATTGATTTTCAATGATTTTCATTATTTCCGGGAAAGTGTCGCGCACGATCGCAAAACTACGCGCTATTTGAGCGCTTTGCCCGCGGAACCCAGCTGCCGGCAAGCCTCGACCACGCGGGCGGACATGGAATCCTCAGCCTTACGGCCCCAAGAACGCGGATCGTAGAACTTCTTCTCGCCCACTTCGCCGTCGATCTTCAGCACCTTGTCGTAGTTCTCGAACACGTGGTCGGCGATTGGACGGGTGAAGGCGTACTGGGTATCGGTGTCGATGTTCATCTTGATCACGCCGTAGCTTACAGCTTCGGCGATTTCTTCCGGGCGTGAACCGGAGCCGCCGTGGAACACCAGCTCAAACGGCTTGCCGTTGGGGAAATCGACTATGCCGGCCGCGCTAGGCAACTCGCCTTCGGCCACCGCGCGCGCCACACGCGCCTGAATGTCGCCGAGTAGCGACGGGCGCAGCTTGACCACGCCGGGCTTGTAGGCACCATGCACATTGCCGAATGTGAAAGCGGCCATGTACCGGCCACGTTCGCCCAAACCCAGTCGGCGGGCGACTTCGAGGCCATCTTCCGGAGTGGAATACAGCTTTTCATTGATTTCGGCGGAGTGACCGTCTTCCTCACCGCCGACCGCGCCGATTTCGATTTCGAGCACGGTGTGCGCCTTCTGCGACTTGTCGAGCAGTTCCTCGGCGATGTCCAGATTTTCCTTGAGCGGCACGGTGGAGCCATCCCACATATGCGACTGGAATGTAGGCTCCTGGCCTCGTGCCACCTGATCGGCCTCATGCGCGAGCAGAGGACGCACCCACTCATCCAGATACTGCTTGGCGCAGTGATCGGTGTGCAGAGCGATGGTGATGTTCGGGTATTTCGCAGCCACTTCATGTGCGAAAGCCGCCAGCGCCAGCGAGCCGGTAACGCGATCATTGACCCCCCTGCCGGAGACGTAGGCCGCGCCTCCCACGGAAATCTGGATGATGCCGTCGGACTCGGCGTCTGCGAAGCCCTTCAACGCAGCATTCAGTGTCTGTGAGCTGGTTACGTTGATGGCTGGATAGGCGTAACCGCCTCGGCGGGCGGCCTCGAGCATTTCGGCATAGCGTTCCGGTGTTGCGATCGTCATGGCTTCATTATCGCGCGAGGCATGCCCTCTAGGCTCCGTTCTTCAACCTGTGCGCTGTGCGATTGGTCACAGCATCGCCTCGTACGAGTAGAAATTCGTCACCCATTCCGGGTTGTCGCACCTCCAGCCTCGCCCTGCGTGAGACGAAACTTCGCAGGGTAGAGGGTGTACGGTAGTCTGTTTCCGGCGGAATCGTGCGAATGCGGAGGTGCATCATGCCTGGAATTGTTCTTATTGGTGCTCAGTGGGGCGACGAGGGTAAAGGCAAGGCTACCGATTTGATCGGCACCAAGGTCGATTACGTCGCGCGCTTCAACGGCGGCAACAACGCGGGCCATAGCGTGGTGGTCGGCGATGAGTCGTACGCCCTGCACCTGCTGCCTTCCGGTATTATCAACCCGAACCTGACCCCGGTGATCGGCAACGGCGTGGTCGTGGACCCGGAAGTGCTCTTCGAGGAGATTGACGGCCTGGAATCCCGCGGCATCGATTGCTCCCACCTCAAGGTGAGCGAGGCCGCACACATCATCGCGCCCTACCACCGCACACTCGACAAGGTGACCGAACGCTTCCTTGGCAAGCACAAGATCGGCACCACCGGCCGTGGCATCGGCCCGGCCTACGCGGACAAGATCAACCGTGTCGGCATCCGCGTGCATGACCTGTTCAACGCCGACCATCTGCACGACAAGGTGGAGGCCAGCCTACACCAGAAGAACCAGATGCTGGTCAAGCTCTACAACCGTCGTCCGATTGACGTGGACCAGACCACCGAGGAGCTGCTGAAGCTCGGCGAACGCCTCAAGCCGTACGTGGCCAACACCGGCCTGATTCTCAACAAGGCGCTTGACGAAGGCAAGACCGTACTGTTCGAAGGCGCTCAGGCCACCATGCTTGACGTGGACCACGGCACCTACCCGTTCGTCACCTCTTCCAACCCGACCGCCGGCGGCGCCTGCACCGGCACCGGCGTGGGCCCCACCAAGATCACCCGCGTAGTCGGCGTCTCCAAGGCCTACGTCACTCGCGTGGGCGAAGGCCCATTCCCCACCGAACTGCTGGACGAGTCCGGCGAATGGCTGCGTCAGCAGGGCCACGAATTCGGCGTGACCACCGGCCGCCCGCGTCGCTGTGGCTGGTTCGATGCAGTCGTCAACCGGTACGCCTCCCAGGTCAACGGCCTGACCGACATCGTGCTCACCAAGCTCGACGTGCTCGCCGGCCTGAAGGAGATTCCGATCTGCGTGGCTTACGACGTGGACGGCGAACGTCACGACGATATGCCGACTGATCAGGCCGCTTTCGCCGCAGCCAAGCCGATTTACGAGACCATGCCCGGCTGGGATGAAGACATCTCCAACTGCCACTCCTTCGACGAGCTGCCTGCCACCTGCCAGGCCTACGTCAAGCGTTTGGAAGAGCTGAGCGGCTGCCGTATCTCCGCGATCGGCACCGGTCCGCAGCGCGATCATGTCATCCAGATCAATTCGCTGGTCGACTGACCGTCTGCAACGAATTTCCCGGCTTGACTGGTAACGACGCGGCACATGATATCCGCCGGCTGATTCCGCGATTCGACCACTTGAAGTGGAAGATGGCGGCGGCCGGCATAGTCATTGGTCTGGTTTCAGGATTGCTGGTTGTCGTATACCGTCTCGGCATCGAATACGGCACGGATGCGTCCCGTTGGATATATGCGCGGATTCGCGAGACCCCGTGGCTGATTGCGCCGTGGGCGGTTGCCGCGGTGGCGGCCGCGCTAGCAATCGCGTGGATGGTCGGCAAGGAGCCGATGGCTGGTGGCAGCGGCATCCCGCAGACCAACGGCGTGGTGATATGCGGCTTGAAGATGCGTTGGCAGACGATTCTGCCAGTCCGTTTCGTCGGTGGACTGTTGGGCGCGTTGTTTGGTCTGTCGCTCGGCCGTGAGGGGCCGTCCATTCAGATTGGTGCGTCGGGCGCGCAGTGTGTGTCCCACCGTTTGCGCGGCCGCCGCCGTGAGGACATGCAGGAGCATTATCTGGTCACCGCCGGTGCCGCGGCCGGCTTGTCCGCCGCGTTCAGCGCGCCGCTGTCCGGCATGATGTTCGCTTTGGAAGGGGTGCATCGGAGTTTTTCCCCTGCGATTCTGATGGGCGCCACCGCCGCATCGCTGACCGCCGATTTCGTCTCAAAATACTGTTTCGGTCTGCGTCCGGTTTTGGATTTCGGTGATATCGGTCAGCTGTCGTTGGAAGAGTATGTGTGGCTGATTCCGTTGGGATTGGTGGCCGGTTTGGTTGGTTCGCTGATGAACCGCTCGTTGCTTGGCTTCCAGACGCTGTACGGCAAACTGCCGGCATGGAGCCGCCCGATGATTGCGATTGCGATCGCGTTGCCTGTCGGCATCTGGTTGCCCGATGTGCTCGGCGGCGGCTCGAATCTGATTGATACCGCCGAACATGCGCGCGTCGGCTTGGGAATGCTGTGTCTGCTGTTCGTGGCGAAGATGCTGTTCACATCCACGAGTTTCGGCTCAGGCGCGCCTGGCGGTATTTTCATGCCGATTCTTGCGGTCGGTTCGTTGGCCGGCGGCATCTGCGGTGAAGTGTTGCATCGATTCGGTGATCTGCCATCCGACGCAGTGGCGGTGTTTGCGGTGTGCGTGATGACGGGCACGCTCGCCGCGTCCGTGAAAACGCCGATCACGTCGATTCTGTTGGCTGTGGAGATGTCTGGAACGTTGACGCACATGCTGCCGGTCGCGGCCGTCGCTTTCGTCGCGCTGTTGGTGTCCGATTTGCTGCGCACCAAACCGATTTATGGGGAGTTGCTGGAGCGGTACGTGCGCGCGCAAGGCATGCAGATGGCGATCGCAAGCCATGTGGGCAGCGGCATTATGGAACTGCCATTGGAAATGGGAGCGATTGCGGACGGCAAGCGGGTGCGTGACGTGCGTTGGCCGTCTGGGTGCCTGATCATCGGCCTGCGTCGCGGCGAAAGCGAGATCGTGCCGCGCGGCGATACACGGCTGCGTGCCGGCGACTATCTGGTGGTGCTGTTCAGTGGCGAGGAGGAGCGCGAGGTGCGACCTGCGATGCGGCGGCTGTGTGATGCCCGGCTTGACTGAGCCTGGCTGAATTCGGCTGGACTCTGGATGTACGAATCTGCGGAATCGGACATCCAGGGTGCATACGTTGGCGCTCCGTGTAAACTCATATGCGTTAGGAAGGCGGCAACCGCGGCCCAGCTCGTTGTTGCACGGCCTATGGGCGGAACAACGCTGTCCGCGGAAGGCCAGTACAGGGGGAGCGCAATGGAATCGCAAGAACAATCGCCGGGAGACGTGGTGACTGCGGGTGAGGACTCACATCCCATCACGCAGGCAATCGACACTGTTGAGGTGATGCATGCTGGTGCAACCGCGCCCGCCGCTAACACCATGGATCCGCCTACGATTCCCCTGGCGCCGATGAAACGTATGCAGGCGCGGTTCAATCCGCTCGCCGACGGACTGATGTATGTTGTGGTGTTCGTCGGTGGATTTGTTGGAGTCGGCTGTCGGCATGCGTTGGATATGCTCCTGCCGTCGGTCAGCGGGACGCCATTCGTTGTGGGCACGTTTGTGTCGAATATGGTCGCCTGCTTCCTGTTCGCGATGCTGACCGAATTCATGGCGACCGCTTCGTGGCTGCGTCGCCGGGTGCGGCAGGTTGTCAGCCGTGGCGTTGGGCTCGGCTTGCTCGGCGGGCTTTCGACGATGTCCGGCGTGATGCTGGAAACGATGGAAGGTCTGCACGAGCGGCATATCGCCAGTGCGCTTGGCTATCTTGCGGGAAATTTTGCAGGCGGTTTGCTCACTGCCGCCGCCGGCGTGGTTCTGATGCAGGCACTGCTGTCACGGAGTACTCGAAAGCGGGTTCGGGGTGCGTTTTCAGCTGTTTCCGTGTCCGATTCTGCCGAATCGGACACGCAGGGCGTACGCCATGTGAAAGTGGCCGACGTGGCGCGTTCTGCCGCGCAGGCCGCAATGGAAGCCGCGCAGACGGCGCAGCAGGCCGCGCAGGCGGCGCAGCAGATTGCACAGACGGGACAGGTTCCGCGAGTCGAAACGCCAACCGTGCCGCCGACTGCCATCCAGCCTATGCAGACAGGCCACGTTCCGCAGATTCCTCCGCTGGTCGTTCCTCAGCTGGCACAGTCATCGCAGCCGTTGTTGCGCGAGCCGGATACTCCAGACTTGGGGCAGCTGCCCGAGCCGATTCAGCAGTCGCAGCCGATCCAGCAGCCGGCCAACCCGCTTCCACCCAGCTTCGAGCCCAAACCGATCACTGCGGAGATTTCGCTTGTCGCCGACCCGACTACCGGGGAGGTGCGCTGATGATGTGGATGATCTGTCTGTTCGGCGGTCTGGGAGCCATGGCCCGTTACGTGCTCGACGTGTCAATTCAACAAGGCTGGAACCGCGAGAATCGAAGAACGAACCGCAACTTCCCGCTATCCACGCTCGTCATCAACGGCGTCGCCTCGCTATGCGCGGGCATCGCCATGATGTCCTACTATTCGCAATCGGTGGATATGGACACGGTCATGATGTTCGTTGTCGGATTTCTCGGTGGTTTCTCAACATTCTCCACGGCGCTCAACGAAGTGGTTTCATTGATTCGCCAGCGTCGTTTTACGCTGGCTCTGGGCTATGGAATAGCAACCGTCGCGGTGCCTCTCATTTGTGTGGCCGCCGGTTTCGGCATTGCGCTGCTTGCCAATCCGGCGTAATTTTCACGTTACACGGACGGTCGCTGAGTAACGTGAAAGAAATCTGAGCGCAACCGCCATCAAGGCCGCCAGTCCGGATGCAACGCTGGTGATTGCATTCGACCAGACCAAGCCGCTGCCGAAGGCCTTCGCCTCCGCGGGAGTCGACACTAAGAAGCTGTATTTCGTTGCCGGACTGTCGAACAGGTTCGAGAGAATGTAAATGAATGTAATATTTCGTGGTAAGCACGTGAGAATACGGCGATAGAACAGTGATGACGGGGAAGGTGCGATCATGGTCGGCATGCGCGATGTGGCGAAGAAGGCCGGGGTGTCTCTGAGCACCGTCTCGCTGGTGGTGAACGGCAACGGGTACGTGTCTGATGACATGCGCGAACGTGTGCGCAAAGCCATGCAACTGCTCAATTATGTGCCGAACGAGCTTGCCCGCAATCTGTATCATGATCGTACGAATCTGGTCGGCGTCATCGTGCCCACCATCCGCCACCCGTTCTTTGCAACGTTTACCGCACATCTGCAGCATGCGCTCGCCGCGCAAGGATTACGCACTATGTTGTGCTCTACCGCAGATGAGGCGGACGGCGAAATCCAGTATGTCGACATGTTGCGTCGGCACATGATGGACGGCATCGTCATGTGTGCGCACACTTCGCATCCCGGCGATTATTGGACGTCGATTCATCGCCCGATCGTCGCGTTCGACCGTGTGCTTGGAGACGGTATTTCGTCGATCGGATCCGACCACGAGCAGGGTGGGCGATTGATTGCGCAGATGCTGATCCGCAATGGTACCAAACATGTGGTGATGATTGGCGGTCCGCGAGATCAATTCTTCGATTTGGCTGCGCGCGGAGAAGTCGAGGAAGGACCGTTCGATTTGGGAAAGACCACGTTCCCGACGGTGCGCTACTACCTCACGTTGGAACAGGAATTGACCTCCGCAGGCGTGAAATACGAGTATGTTGAAGCTGGCGAAGTGATGGATTTTGCCGGCTATCATCGTGCGGTCAGCAATGCGCTCGACAAGGTGACGACCGACGGCGTCGATGCCGTGGTCAGTTCCGATATTGGCGCGTCGTTCTGCGTGCGCGAAGCGTTGAGCCGCGGAATTTCCATTCCTGACGAGCTGCAGATCGTTGCCTACGATGGTACGTATTTGACTGATTTGGCCGGCATGAAGCTGACCGCGGTCGCGCAGGATTTCTCGGCGAGCGCACAGTCGACGGCCGACCATATCGTGCAGGCTATTGCCAATGAGGAAGTGGCCGCGGCTAACGCTTCACGCAGGGACATCCCCAAGCCGTTCGAGCCGAACGTGCTTATTCCCATGACGCTGGTGCCAGGCGATACCACGCGTTGATGCTGCGTGTCTTCATGCGTGTGCCCGGTGTGGATCTCATCGATTTCAGCGGTGTCCACAACCGGCGGACGCCCGTCGATGGTCGTGCTCATCATCCGACTTGTGCACATGTGTCCGATTCTGCCGAATCGGACGTCTGAGTTCCGAAAAAAGTGTTCTGTGTGTCCGATTCCGGAGAATCGGTCATGTGTGATGCGTGAGATGTTTGGATGTCCGATTTTGCAGAAACGGACACATTGGGGTCGGACAGGCTGGGTTGTGTAGAACACCGCATCAAACCGGTTCGACACGCGCATTTTGCGGTATTACTGGACATCAACGTCCCTTTCGAGGTAATATCAAACCGGTTCGATACGTATAAGTATGTAAAAGTACGCATGCACTGCGTACACATTGCACCTGCATCCATGAACCAAGGGAGGTCCCATGAAAAACAAAGTGCAGCTCATCGCTTACGCCGATCGTCTCGGCGATGGTACTCTTAGCTCGATGACCGACATCCTGCGCACCCGCTTCGACGGCGTGTATGACGGCGTGCATATCCTGCCGTTCTTCACTCCGTTCGATGGTGCGGATGCAGGCTTCGACCCGATCGACCACACCAAAGTCGACCCGCGTCTCGGCAGCTGGGACGACGTCGCTGAACTTTCCAAGACCCACGGCATCATGGTCGATGCCATCGTCAACCACATGAGCTGGGAATCCAAGCAGTTCCAAGACGTGCTTGAAAAAGGTGAGGAATCCGAGTATTACCCGATGTTTCTGACCATGAGCTCCGTCTTCCCGAACGGCGCCACCGAAGAGGAACTGGCCGGCATCTACCGCCCGCGCCCGGGCCTGCCGTTCACCCACTACAACCTCGGCGGCAAGACCCGTTTGGTATGGGTCAGCTTCACCCCGCAGCAGGTGGACATCGACACTGATTCCGCCAAGGGCTGGGAATACCTGATGTCCATCTTCGATCAGATGGCCGCCAGCCACGTGCGCTACATCCGTCTCGACGCCGTGGGCTACGGCGCCAAGGAAGCCGGCACCAGCTGCTTCATGACCCCCAAGACCTTTAAGCTCATCTCCCGTCTGCGCGAGGAGGGCGTCAAGCGCGGCCTTGAAATCCTCATCGAGGTTCACAGCTATTACAAGAAGCAGGTGGAGATCGCCTCCAAGGTGGACCGCGTCTACGATTTCGCCCTGCCGCCGCTGCTTCTGCACTCGCTGTTCACCGGTCACGTCGAACCCGTGGCCCACTGGACCGAGATCCGCCCGAACAACGCCGTCACCGTGCTCGATACGCACGATGGCATCGGCGTGATCGACATCGGCTCCGACCAGCTCGACCGCTCCCTCAAGGGCCTCGTGCCCGACGAGGACGTCGACAACCTGGTCAACACCATCCATGCCAACACCCACGGCGAATCCCAGGCCGCCACCGGTGCCGCCGCGTCCAACCTCGACCTCTACCAGGTCAACTCCACGTACTACTCGGCCCTCGGCTGCAACGACCAGCACTACTTGGCCGCCCGCGCCGTGCAGTTCTTCCTGCCGGGCGTGCCGCAGGTCTACTACGTGGGCGCGCTCGCCGGCCGCAACGACATGGAACTGCTGCGCCGCACCAACAACGGCCGCGACATCAACCGCCACTACTACTCCACCGCCGAAATCGATGAAAACCTCGAACGCCCGGTGGTCAAGGCCCTGAACGCCCTGGCCAAGTTCCGCAACGAACTGCCTGCATTCGATGGCGAGTCCAGCTACGAGGTCGATGGCGACACGTCCATCACCTTCCGCTGGACCGCCGCCGACGGCACGTCCACGGCCGCCCTCACCTTCGAGCCCGGACGCGGCCTCGGCACAGACAACACCACCCCGGTTGCCAGCCTTGCCTGGAGCGATGCCGCCGGCGACCACGAAACCCGCGATCTGCTCGCCAACCCGCCGATTGCCGATATCGACTAACCGTTGGCCCATAAACGCCACTCCGCTGTGCGCGCTCCAAGTAGTGCGCCCGGCGTAAGCTGGGTTCATGGAGAGCAAACCGCCCGCAGTGCACTGAAGCCAGTGCGCCCGGGCGGTTTTGCGTATGCGGGGTTGAAGGTCATGCTCCTGCGGGCGCGGCCCAAGCATCCCGCCGGAATCGACGAGACGAGCAGCAGAACAGAGAAAGAGCAGCATCATGTTGGAACCGTATGTGCGTCCGGGTATTGATGATCGCCCGGATTTGGACAAGGTCCTAAGTCCCGAAGACAAAGCCGCCGTGGCCAGACTGGCCATCAAGAATCGCCGCCGCCCGCCCGAAGCCTCTGCGGACCAGCCTGAGGCCCAGGCTGTGCGATTGGCTTCCGCCGGTTCTTCGGCAGCCGCTGCTGCAGCCGCCAGTGTGGACACTCCCGCGCCGGATATGTCGTCCGCCTACCTCGACATGCGCGATCCCATGGTCGCCGTCAATGGCCAACGCCCTACCGCAGGTCAGGTCTCCCGACTCAACTGGGGTTTCTTCGCTGCTTCAATTCTGGTCGGCGCACCTTGGGTGGCGTTGAACACCATTGCCATGCCCAACGCGATTGCGCGTACGTTCGGCTATGACACTGCTGTTGCCGGTCATATCGCCATCAATCCGGCCACTGGCCGCCCGTTGCCCGTCGCCACCGAATTGGCGATGCCCCTGGCCGTGTTGGTGATTGTCGGCGTAGTGGCCTCCATGTTTGCGATGCCGCTGATTTCAGTGTTGTCCGACCACACACGCACGCCATTGGGCCGTCGTACCCCGTGGATGGTTGGCGGAGGTCTGCTGTGCGCGCTGATCACGCTGATTCTGGGGCAGAATATCGGCATCATTGTGCTTTGTATTTTCTGGGTGTTCCTACAGTTCGCCTATGCGATGCTTTCCGTGCCGTTGACCAGCGCCATCAGCGAACGGGTGCCCGACAAGTTCCGCCCTCGCATCGAACGCTGGCATGGCATCGGTGTGATGCTCGGCCAAGCGCTTGGCGTGTGCATGGGTGCGCTTGGTGTGATGTTCAATTCGTTTGCGCCGTTTAGTTACACCGCCGTGCTATTTGCAGTGTCCGGTATTGCCACCGTATTGATTCTGCCCAAGGAGCCTTCTAGCGCTGAGCAGCCGAACCAGCTTTTTGACCGCAGTCAGGTACTTGACCAATTGCGCCCGCCGGCCCACGCTCCCGAGTTCTCCCGGGTGTTCGCCGCCCGTACGTGCATGATGGCCGGTGTTGGGCTGACCGGTGTGTTTCTGTGGTATCTCGTACGTTTCTGGGTTTATGGCAAGGCCGTGGTACTTACGTCCGCGCCGCTGACCATTCCGGCCGGATTCCTCATTGCCGGTATGGCTGTGGCCACATTGATCGGTGCCGCGCTCGCCTCCTGGGCCGCCGGGCCGATTTCCGAATCGATTGAAGAAAAGAACATTCCCGTGGCCCGTGCGGTGGCCGGTGCCTGCCTGTTGTATGCCGCTGGTTTGGCGCTCGCATGGGGGCTGGGCGTGTGGTCCACCGGCACTGCCCGTGAAAACGGCATGCTGCTGTTTGCGCTGATCTCCGGATTCGCCTTCGGCATTTACGATTCGCTCGGCCTTGAACTGGTGATGGACTCTTTGCCCGACCCGCGCCGAGCCGGCCACGACCTCGGCATTTATGCGCTCGCCAACTCGGCCGGTCTGGCGCTCGCCGCCATCATCGGCGCGCTACTGGTGAACGCCTTCGAGCACAGCTTCGGCTATTACCTGCTCTTCCCGTCCGCCATCGTCATGGTGCTGCTGGCCGGAATCATCACCCTCACCACCAAATCTGCCGAATAATAAACCGGTTCGAGTACACTGGTCAGCAGTGATCCAGTCCAGTACTCGCAGGGGAGCAAAACCATGGTCGGCATGCGCGACGTAGCCAAAGCGGCAGGGGTGTCCTTAAGCACCGTTTCGTTGGTGGTCAACAACACCGGCTACGTCTCGGCTGATATGCGTGCCAAAGTCGAGTCCGCGATGCGCCAGCTCAACTACATTCCCAACGAGCTGGCCCGCAACCTCTACCGGAACCGCACCAACACCATCGGCGTGATCATGCCGACCATCGCCCACCCGTTCTTCTCCACACTCACCGCGCATCTGCAGCGCGAGTTCGCCGCGCGCGACCTCAAAACCCTATTGTGTTCCACCGCCGATGCGGACAAAGGCGAGGTCGAATACGTCGATATGCTGCAGCGGCACATGATGGACGGCATCATCATGGCCGCCCACACCGAGCATCCGGCCGACTACTGGACCTCCATCCATCGGCCGATTGTCGCTTTCGACCGCACGCTCGGTGAGGGTGTGCCGGTCGTCCGGTCTGATCATGAACAGGGCGGCCGTCTGATTGCTCGCCAGCTCATCGATTCCGGAGCGCGCCACGTGGTGCTCGTCGGCGGCCCGCGCTCCCAGTTCGCGGCGGCCACCACGTTCCCCACGATTCGCTACCATCTCACCGTTGAGCGGATGCTGGCCGATGCCGGCATTGCCTGCGATTACGTGGAAGCCGGCGCCGTGGCCGACATCGCCGCCCACGAAGCCACCGCATGCGCCATTTTCGAGCGGTATCCCGATGTCGACGCCATCGTCGGCTCCGATGTGGTGGCATCCGTGGCATTGCAGGAAGCCTCACGCCGGGGTATCGAGGTGCCTGCTGATCTGCAAGTCATCGCCTATGACGGCACTCTCATGGCCGAAACCGCCGGCAAACGCCTGACCGCGATTCGACAGGACTTCCCGGCCATCGCCGCCGCGCTCGCCGTCCGCATGGACTCACAGATCGCCGCCGACGGTGGCCCCGCCTCTCCGTCCAAGAACGATAGCGCTTCGGACGTTGACACCCAACCCACTCCCGAAGAAGTCATCCCCGTAGCCCTCATCCCCGGCGAAACCACCCGGTGACTCCTATCTTGGCTCCCCTCTCTGAGGCTGAGCTGTGAAGCAAACAGTCCGGTGGACTGTTTGTAGGCGAAGGCGAGCCGGGAGGCGAGCAGGCAGACTGCGGGCGGTAGCCCGTCTGTAATTGCGGCCGAGCTGGCGGCGTAGGCGACTGAGGGGAGCCGAGTCACGGCCGCCCACAGTCACCCATCTCACATGACTCCTACGTCACAATGTCCACAATGTGAACCCTTGCTGGATTGGCAAGACAGCCAAACCTATGTTTACATTCCAGTTCAGGTCGAACGGCCTGAGGAAATACCGAAAGGAGGCCACGCGATGACTGGATTCAATGCTTCTGCGTTTGTATCCGCACGAATTATTAGCCCGTCTTCGCTGGCGGACTAATTCGGCACTGATGCTTGAAGCCCCGTCAACGAAGGCAGGGCCAATCAAGCTGACACAATCGGCACGGCCCTGCATGATGCGGGGCTTTTTTTGTTGCGCTCACAAGGCTTACGGCAGAATCCCGCAGACGGAAACGGTAGCGGACAGTACACGGCAACAACACAGCGACAGAACAACAACCTCCCTGTGGGGCGAAATAATCGCCCGCCGATGAGAGTGAACGAGAGCAAAACAGGAGTAACAATGACTGCAGCAGTCGAAGAGACTGGCTTAGGGCAGGCGGCAGGTAAAGCCGCTACCTTGGTACGCGATTCGGTCAAGACCGTGATCGCCGCGTCGATGGTCGGTACCGCCATCGAATTCTATGACTTCTACGCCTACGGCACCGCCGCGGCAAACTACTTCCCGCACATCTTCTTCTCCGCGAAGGACAACCCCACCGTCGCACTGCTGATGAGCTTGCTGACCTTCGCCGTCGCCTTCATCGCCCGCCCGCTGGGCTCGCTGATCTTCGGCCACTTCGGCGATCGCATGGGCCGCAAGACCACGCTGGTCGTCAGCCTGATGACCATGGGTGTCGGCACCTTCCTGATTGGCTGCCTGCCCACCTACGATCAGGTCGGCGTTGGTGCAGTCGCCATCCTCTGCCTGCTGCGTTTCATCCAGGGCATCGGCCTGGGCGGCGAATGGTCCGGCGCGGCACTGGTCGCCACCGAGAACGCGCCTGAAGACAAGCGCGCACTGTACGGCTCCTTCCCGGAGCTCGGTGCCCCGATCGGCTTCTTCCTGTCCAACGGCACCTACTTCGTGCTCGAATCCTTCAACAATCAGGACGCGATGCTGGCTTGGGGCTGGCGTGTGCCGTTCCTGCTGTCCGCCATCCTGGTGATCGTCGGCCTCGTGGTTCGCGTTCACATGGAGGAGACCCCGATCTTCCGTATGGCTCAGGAGCAGAAGAAGGTCGTCAAGTCCCCGCTGACCGAGGTCTTCCGCAAGTCTTGGCGTCAGGTGCTGCAGGCCACCTTCCTCGTGGCCGTGACCTACACGCTGTTCTACACGCTCGCCACCTGGTCCCTCGCTTGGGGCACCAAGGAGCAGGGCGAAGGCGGCGGCAACCTTGGCTTCACCAACCAGGAATACCTGCTCATGCTCATGATCTCCATCTGCGTGTTCGCCCTGTTCATCGTGCTGTCCTGCCTGTACGCGGACAAGATCGGCCGCCGTCGCGTGCTGACCTTCTCCTCCTGCGCACTTGTGGTGTTCGCCGTACTCTTCCCGTTCCTGCTGGACGGTGGTCTGGTCGGCCAGAAGAACTTCTTCGCCAACATGGTGTTCCTGTGCGTCGGCTTTGCCCTGATGGGCATCGCCTTCGGCCCGATCGGCGCCTTCCTGCCTGAGCTGTTCGACGCCAACGTGCGTTACTCCGGCTCCGGCATCGGCTACAACCTGGCCGCCATCGTCGGCGCGGCTTTCGTGCCGACCATCGCCACTTGGCTGAGCTCCCACTGGGGCGTCCACTCCGTGGGCCTCTACCTTGCCGTGATGGCCGTGTGCTGCCTCGTCTCCGTGCTCACCTGCAAGGAGACTAAGGACGTTGACTTTACCAAGTGACGATGTTCACAACGTGAAAACCCCTAATTCCACTAAGTGAACCCCTACAGGGCTTTTCCGATGCGACGGGACTAAACCTGCATATCGGAAAAGCCCACAAGGAAAGCCACAACAGAATATCGCTCAGCGAAACCCCGCAGAACGCAAGAAAAAATCAACCCCATAAATAAACAAATAAATAAAAGGAGCGCCAAAAATGGCAGCAACTATCTGGTACGAGAAGGACGCCGATCTGTCCGTGTTCGATGGCAAGAAGGTGGCTATCCTGGGCTACGGTTCTCAGGGTCACGCCCACGCGCTGAACCTGCGTGACTCCGGTGTCGACGTGGTCGTCGGCCTGCGTCCTACCTCCAAGTCCGTGGAGTTCGCCAAGGAGCAGGGCCTTGAGGTCAAGCCGGTTGGCGAGGCCGTTGCCGAGGCTGACGTTGTGATGATTCTTCTGCCTGACCAGTACCAGGCAGCCGTCTACAAGAAGGACATTGAGCCGAATCTGAAGCCGGGCGCTGCCTTGGCCTTCGCCCACGGTTTCAACATCCACTACGGCTACATCAAGCCGTCTGAGGATCACCCGGTGTTCATGGTTGCCCCGAAGGGCCCGGGCCACATCGTTCGTCGTGAGTACGCCGCTGGCCGTGGTGTCCCGGTCGTCGTTGCTGTTGAGCAGGACCCGGACGGCAAGACTTGGCCGCTGTGCCTGGCTTACGCCAAGGCTCTGGGCGCTCTGCGTGCAGGCGCCATCAAGACCACCTTCACCGAGGAGACCGAGACCGATCTGTTCGGTGAGCAGGACGTCCTCATGGGCGGCATCAACCACCTGTGCGACCTCGGCTTCGACGTGCTGACCGAGGCTGGCTACCAGCCGGAAATCGCCTACTTCGAGGTGTTCCACGAGCTGAAGATGCTCGTCGACCTCGCTAACGAGGGTGGTCTGAACAAGGCTCGTTGGTCCTGCTCCGACACCGCTCAGTACGGCGACTACACCTCCACCGTCATCACCGAGGAGACCAAGAAGCGCATGCAGTACCAGCTCAAGCGCATTCAGGATGGCTCCTTTGCCAAGGAGTTCATGGATGACCAGGCTGCCGGCGCTCCGAAGTTCAAGAAGCTGCAGGAAGAGTACTCTCACCCGCACCTCGAGACCGTTGGCCCGAAGCTGCGCGCCATGTTCTCCTGGAATAACGCCGAGGCCAAGGACAAGGATGAGACCGAGTCCTTCAACGGCAAGATTGCTCGTACCCAGGTTCAGTGATTGTCGCCCCTGAAGGGGATTTAAGCTAGCAAACCGCCGTTCCCGCCCATACGGGAGCGGCGGTTTTGTGTTGTTGCGCGCAGCGAATCATTCTCAATAACAACTATGCGCTGATTTCTTGCAGGCAAACGAACACCGAATATGCAAGGTCGTTGATATCTCAGCCTTTCCCCATATGTGGGATTGTGCGATTCTGTTCAAAAGGGTGCAGAGTTGTTATCGAGAATCGTTCTCTGCACACGGCTGTCCATACTCCAATAGTGACCTAGCTCACGTTGTGGACTCCAGCGGGGCTGCGACGGCGTTCTCGGTAGGATTGAACTCGGTTTGAAGGACACAATCCTCGCAAAACAGGACTTATCTGCACACCGTAGATACCCCCGGCGCCCAGCGGCGCCACAACCCACTACTGAAAAGGAGTGCCAATAATGGCAGCACAGATCTGGTATGAGAACGACGGTGATCTCTCTGTTCTCGAAGGCAAGAAGGTCGCAATCATCGGCTACGGCTCCCAGGGCCACGCCCACGCGCTGAACCTTCGCGATTCCGGTGTCGACGTGGTCGTCGGCCTGCGTCCGACCTCCAAGTCGGTCGACTTCGCCAAGGAGCAGGGCCTCGAGGTCAAGTCCGTGGCCGAGGCTTCCGCCGAGGCCGACGTGATCATGATTCTGGCCCCCGACCAGTACCAGCGCACCATCTGGGCCAACGACATCGAGCCCAACATCAAGCCGGGTGCTGCTGTTGCGTTCGCTCATGGCTTCAACATTCACTACGGCTACATCAAGCCGTCTGAGGATCACCCGGTGTTCATGGTTGCCCCGAAGGGCCCGGGCCACATCGTTCGTCGTGAGTACGCCGCTGGCCGTGGCGTGCCGGTCGTCGTGGCCGTCGAGCAGGATCCGCGTGGCGACGGCTGGGCTCTGACCCTGGCCTACGCCAAGGCCCTCGGTGCCCTGCGCGCCGGTGCCATCAAGACCACCTTCAAGGAAGAGACCGAGACCGATCTCTTCGGCGAGCAGAACGTGCTCATGGGTGGCGTGAACAAGCTCGTCGAGATGGGCTTCGAAGTCCTGACCGACGCCGGCTACCAGCCGGAAATCGCCTACTTCGAGGTCTGCCACGAGCTCAAGATGCTCGTCGACCTGATGAACGAGGGCGGTCTGAACAAGGCTCGTTGGTCCTGCTCTGACACCGCCCAGTACGGCGACTACGTCAACACCGTCATCAACGAGGACTGCCGCAAGCGCATGGAATACCACCTGCAGCGCATCCAGGACGGCTCCTTCGCCAAGGAGTTCATTGACGACCAGGATGCCGGCGCCCCGCACTTCAAGGAGCTGCAGGAGAAGTACTCCAACGAGCGCATCGAGACCGTCGGCCCGAAGCTGCGCGCCATGTTCTCCTGGAACAAGGATGGCGTCAAGGATGCCGACGAGGCCAATTCCTTCACCGGTAAGATCGCCCGCGCTCAGGTTCAGTGATTCTTCCTTGGCTCCCCTCGGGTGAGGTGCGCACGAACAGCGAGCCGGCAATCGCAGCCTTCAGGCTGTCCGTGTTGCAGTACGCTGGCGCGTAAGCGCCTGAGGGTGGTCCCCAGTGCATACCAAAAGGCCGCCGCTCCGATTCATTCGGAACGGCGGCCTTTCGCTTATTCCAAGGGATCTACTTGATAACCCACGCAGAAGTGTCGGTGGGGAGCTGGCCTTCGGGGGTCAGCGGGCCGGACGCCAGCACCACGGAGCCATCGGGCAGCGCGACCGGGGCATTGCCGAAGTTGGTGATTGAGGTGAACACCCGCCCGCCAACCGCCGCGCGGGTGTACGCCACCACGTCCGCTCCCATATCCACCTGCTCGGCCGTGGTGTCGCGCGTGGCGGTCAGCGACTCCTGGCGAATCGCCAGTGCGGCGCGATACAGCGCGAGCATCGAGTCCGGGTCGGCTTGCTCCACGTCCACCGCGTAATCCTTGAACCACAGCGGCTGCGGCAGGTGCGGGTCGGCGGCCGGCGTCACGCCATCGGCGCGAACCGCAGGGGAGAAGCCGAAGGAAGCGCCCGTGCCGAACTGGCCGGCGGCGCACAGCGGCACATGGTTTTCGCCGGTACCGTCATCGGCCGGAGCCGGACGGCTGAAATCGGCCAAGGCCGGCTCATCGGCGGCGGTCCACGGCAGCGGCACGCGGCAGCCGTCGCGGCCCTTGTCCATCGTGTTGCGGGTGGTGTGGAAGGCGGTCGGATCCTCCAAGTGATCCCACGGAATATCGGCCACCTCAAACAGGCCCAGTTCCTCGCCCTGATAGATGTATGCGGCACCGGGCAGGCCGAGCTCCATCAGCGCGGCGGCACGGGCACGGCGGGTGCCGAGTTCGCGGTTCTCCGGGTAGGTGGTGCCGTCGCGCAGCAGCCAGTCGTGTGGCAGCTGGTGATACGGCGCGCCCTTGACCTGCGGCAGACCATAGCGGGAGGGGCTGCGCGGCACGTCGTGATTGTTCATGACCCACGTGGTGGTGGAGCCGCCGGTTTCGGCCGCCGCCTTGAGCCCGGCGGCGATGGCCTTGCGGAACTCGTCGGCATACCAGTTGGCCTGCGCGAAGTCGAAGTTGAAGGACTGGCCCAGCTCGTCCATCGAAGCGTACAGGTGCTGGTGCTCGGGCACCACCCACGCCTCGGCCACGGCGAAGCGCGGCGGAGTGTATTCGTTGAACACCTTGCGCCATTCGCGGTAGATGTCGTGCACCTCGCGGCGGTCGAACAGCGGGTGGCTGAAGTCGTGGTTCAGCACGCCGACCACGCTGTATTCGCGGCCGAGCTCCTCCAGCGGCTTGGATTCAAGGTCTTTGGCCAGGCCGTGCGCTACGTCGATGCGGAAGCCGTCGGTGCCGTGGTCGGACCAGAAGCGCAGGGTCTTTTTGAACTCCTCGTGGATGTCCGGATTCTTCCAGTTGACGTCCGGCTGCGCCTTGTCGAACAGATGCAGGTACCACTGGCCGTCGGGCACGCGCGCCCAGGCCGGGCCGCCGAAGAAGGACTGCCAGTCGTTCGGCGGCAGTTCGCCGTGCTCGCCGCGGCCGTCACGGAAGATATAGCGATCGCGTGCGGGGGAGCCAGGTTCGGAGGCGAGGGCTTCCTTGAAGAACACGTGCTTGTCGGCGGTGTGGTTGGGCACGATGTCCACGATCACTTTGATGCCGGCCTCGTGCGCGGCCTCGGCCATCGCGTCGAAGTCGTCCATGGTGCCTAGGCGCGGGTCGACGTTGCGGTAGTCGATCACGTCGTAGCCGCCGTCCGCCAGATCCGAGGGGTAGAACGGGGAGAGCCAGATCGCGTCGACGCCGAGGTTCTTCAGGTAGTCCATCTTCTCGGTGACGCCGGCGATGTCGCCGAGTCCGTCGCCGTTGACGTCCTTGAAGCTGCGCGGGTAGATCTGGTAGACGACGGCCTGCTTCCACCAGTCGTCATTGAGGTTGTTGGCGGTCATGCCGATTCCTTCCTGTTCCGGGTGCGTTGTGGTTGGGTTGTTCCGGTTGTGCTCGAACTGCTGTGTGAAGACCCAACCGTTGTATTGATGATGACAACGATATCATGTGAATTACGCATGCAAAAGTCGATTTATCGGCGTTTTGCGATGGTAACGTAGTCACGCCTGCGCGGACGCTGCTGTTGCGGCAGGCGGCGCGGTGGTTTCGCGCAGTATTAGCGGAGTGTCCGGCCGTACGAATGCCGGTTCGATTGACTTGCCCGCAATGGCATCCAATACCATGTGCCCGGCGGCCACGCCCATTGCGAACGGGTCCTGATGCAGTGTGGTCAGTCCCACGGCGGCGGACAGGGTGGAATCGTCGAAGCCGATGATGGAGATGTCCTGAGGTACCCGCCGCCCGTATTGACGCAGGCGATACAGCACGGGTGCGGCCATTTCATCATCCTCAAAACAGAAGGCGGTGATGCTGGGGGAGGCGTTCAGTACGGCGTTCAATGCCGCGTTGCTTTCGCCAAGACCGCGTTGAATGCTCAGGGGCGTTAGCTCGATCCCCGGATGGGCGGCAGCGGCATCAATGACGCCCTGCAAACGAGCCTCGGCACTGTAGCGCATGTTGGTTTCGGTCGGGGCGCTGCCGACGAACGCGATATGCCGGTGGCCGAGTGCAATCAGGTGCTCGATGGCCGAACGTGTGGCGGCGTAATCGTCAATGCTCACGCCTGCGTCGAACCCATCGGTGGAGGGAATGTTGATGCCGACAATCGGCACGTGCATATGCTTCAGTCGCTCCACTTCAGCCGGCTCAATGTCGAAGGAGCTGACAATCACCGCATCCGCATTGCGTCGCACGGGCAAATCCGCAAAGAAGTCATGGCGCTCGGCGGCGTTGCGCATGGGGTAGGGCACAGTGTCGTAGCCGGAGGGGCGCAGCGCCGAGTCAAGGCCGGCGAAGATGTTTGCATTGAACCAGGTGGTGATGGTCTCGCTGGCCAGCAGCGCAATGCGGAACGACTGGCCGGACTTCAGTGCGGCGGCCGAGCGAGAGACGGAGTAGTCGAGCTTTTCGGCCGCGGTCATCACTCGGTCTCGAGTCTCTGGAAGCACTAGATCCGGCTTGGCGAAGGTTCGGGACACCGTGGATACGGAAACGCCGGCCTCGCGGGCCACCGCTTGAATGCTTGCCTTGGTCATAGCCGTCGCTCCTTCGCCGTCGCGAACAATCATTGTCATGACAACGATAACATGCCCATAACAAGTCGTCGTCTTCGGCTATCTCGATTACGAGGGGCTGATTTAGGGTGTCCCGGACATCTACTTCCGTTTCAAGGGGCTCCTTGCCGGTGAAACCACAAGTGCAAACGACTTTGTGCCAACGTCATTCCGCCGTTCTCGCGCTGGGTCTACTTGGGCACCAGCCCCTTGAAGCGGAAGTGGATGTCCGGGAAAGGCCAAATCAGCCCCTCGAAGCCGATTTAGACCAATTTCCCATTGCGGAATCGATCACCGCTTCTCTCGGCGCATCACGGCGGCTAGGGACTGCACGCGTGGCAGGTCGAAGACCTCGTCGGTATGTACCACGTGGCCTGAGCTGTCCGCCAGCGGCACGCGCCAGTTCGAATACTCTCTGGAAGTGCCCGGCTGATTCTGGGAGCGGCATTCGCCCACGCCGTCCACCAGCGCTGCCTGCAGCAGCAGCGACGGCGTATCGGTGAGCATGGCGTGCATCGCTTCCACGATTTCCTGCACATGGCCTTCCACATCATCCGCCACGGTCTGCGAGATATAGCCGTTCTCCACCAGACGGTTCATCATGGCCGTGCGCTCGGCCATCGCCGAGGCGGCGAATGCCTCCACCGGCTCGCTCAGGAGATGCAGCTCCTCGCGCAGCTTGACGTGTGCGAAGTTCAGGTAGCCGGCGGTGGGTGGCAGATCGTGCGTGGTCACCGAGGCCAATGCCTGTTTGCGATAGTCCTTGGGTGCGCGGTACGGGTCGCCGGCGTTCGGCGAATCGTCCACGCGGTTGAACCATTCCACGTCAGTGCCGAGCACGCCGTGATCGGCCAGAATGCGGCGCACGTAATCCGGTACGGTGCCCAGATCCTCGCCAACCACCATGCCTCCGGCGCGCGTGGCCTCGATGGCCAGTACTCCCAACATCGCCTCGTGGTTGTACGTCACGTATGCGCCGTTGCGGGCACCGAGCCCCTGCGGAATCCACCACAGGCGGAACAAGCCCAGCACATGGTCGATGCGCACCGCGCCCGCGTGCTCGTACATCGAATGCACCATCTCGCGGTACACCTGGTAGCCGGTGGCCTCCAGGTAGCGCGGGTTGAACGGTGGCTGGCCCCAATCCTGGCCCTGCTGGTTATAGAAGTCCGGCGGGCAGCCGACCGTGACGCCACCTGAGGCGAAGCGTTCCGGATTGGCCCAGGCATCCGCGCCGAGCCCGTGCACGCCCACGGCCATGTCCTGCATCAGCCCCAGCGTCATGCCGTGGTCCAGCGCCTCCTGCTGCGCGGCGTTCACCTGCTCGGCAGCGATCCACTGCAGCCAGCGGTTGAACTCGAACAGGTCGTGGTGCTCCTCGACGAGCTGGCGCACGGCCGGGTCGTCGATGGTCTTCTCGAAGAACCAACGGTTCTCGCCCCACGGCGCGCCCCATACCTCGAAGCACAGGCACCATGTGGCGAAGGAATCGAGGTCCGGGCCGGCGGTGGTCTTGAAATGCTCGAATTCGAGCTCGCGCTTGTTGTTGCGGCCCGCTTCGAAGATCAGGCGCAGCGCCGGGCGCTTGGCCTCCCACGCCGCGTTGATGTCCATCGGGGTCGATTCGTCGTTGCGCGCGGCCACCGAATCATGCAGCGCATCCACCTGCGCGCGCACGTCGGCCGGCAGTGTGGCATATTCGGGGATATCCTGCGGCCGGATGTACGTCACGTTGAGGAATCGGCGCGATTCCGGTAGATACGGCGATGGCTCAAGCGGCGGAATCGGCGCGCCGGCGTGAATCGGATTGATGAGCATGAAGTCGGCCTTGGACTTCTCGGCGGCATCTGCCAAAAGACGCTTCAGATCGCCGTAATCGCCGATGCCCCACGATTCGCGGGACCGCACGGAATACATCTGCGTCATCCAGCCCCACCGCTGGTGCTCGGCGACCGCCTCCGGCACGGGAATGCGCGCGGGGGCGGCGATGATGGCCGCCTTGCCCTCGCGCCCGTCAACCGTGACGGTCAGCGTGTGGTAACCCATCGGCAGGTCGGGTGCGATGGTCAAGTCCGGCTTGCCGGAATTGAGGTTCGGCAGCAGGGCAAAGTGGCCAAACGCGGTGCCGTCCTCCAGTTCGATGGAGGCGGTGATGGCCGCGTCCGACGAGCAGTTCAGGGTGATGCCGGTCGGTTTGCCGGTGGTGGCGACGATGGTGGAGGGGAGCAAACGTTTGCTGTTTTCCACCTCAAGTTGGGTCATGGAGCGTACGATGGCCTCGTCGCTGGATGCGTCCACGTCGAGGGCCTTGAGTACGGCGACCAAGGCCGCGTCGCTGATTTCGGTGTAGGTGCCGAGCTGGTCGATGAATGAGGTGGCAAGTCCGCAGGCTTTGGCGAGCTTGATGAGCGGGCGGGCGAGTCGTTCCGTGCTTTCCGCGCGCTGCGGGGCACCGGAAGCGGCGTTGTTGGTGGTGTCTGCGATGGTGCCGGTGCTGGTTGCTGCGTCGTTGCCGTATGCGTCGGTCATGATGACTCCTTGCTTGCAAATCGGGTACTGCTAGTCGTTTGCATTGCTGTTCGAGGGCCGCTCTGCGTTGAGGTTCCGGCAACCTGACAGACCAATGTTCGAGCTGTTCTGCCTCTACCGTAACTCATATTGACAACGATTGCAATACATTCGGTGAGTTGGACGAGGCTAGAGGTGTTGGTGTTTGTCGTGATGGCCCGTTGACTATCCCCAGTCGACTTTGCCGACAGCCTCGCCGGCGGAGGTGAGGTCGAACGGGTTTAACCAAACACGACGAACGATTGCGGGGAGAGCGTCAGCTGCCCGCCGCTCACGGCCGGTTCACCAAGACTGAGCAGCACGTCGGCGTCGGAAGAGAGCTCGTCCGGCAGGTATTCCGTGAGGAATGAGGCGATTGAGGCACCTGAATCGGCGTTGAAATAACTGGAATCGCCTTCGTGCTCCATAGGCGTGTCGGTATTGCGCAGCAACAGGTTGTAGCCGTTCGGGTGGCCGTCCCGGCGCCAGTCGAGGTAGAGGTCCATGTCGAAGCCGGCCTGCATCGATTCGTTCGGATGGCCTGGACGCCATCGGCGGACCGACCTGGGTGGATTCCGATAAGGCGGCCGTATGGGTGACCAACTGGGACACCGAGCGCAACGGCTCCTCGCTCACCACCCGTGACGGCACCAGCTACCTGCTCGCCAACGCCTTCATGCTCGCCTACGATTACGGCCAGCCGCACATCTTCTCCGGCTACTACTACGCCGGCGTCGACGACGGCGCTCCCGGCGCCACCCGCACCTCCGTGCCGGACATGACCTGTCCGACCGACGGCATCGAAACCGCCGGCACCTGGCACTGCGCGCAACGCTGGACCGCCATCCGCGGCATGATCGGCTGCCGCAACGCCGTGGCCGGCACCTTCACCGCCACCGTGGCCAAGGGCTCGGCCGTCGCCCTATACGCCGGCGCGACGCCCGCAAACTGGGCCGGCACCCGGAAATACGATCCGTCCGATCCCGCCTGGTTCACCGGCGAAACACCGCATAAGGGCGATGACACCGCCGCCAAGTCCGCCGATTCCGCAGCGTCCGCCAAGTCAGGCGACGCCAAGTCCGGAAAGGCAACGTCCGATGCCATCCGCCGCGCCGCAACGCTCGCCGCCATCCTCCTGCCCGTCATCGTCGGCGTCACGTTCATGGCGATAGCTCGCAGGAACGGCAAAGCCCAGTCCGACAACAGCGGCCCGAATAACGACTGATTCGGCCCCGCTCAGCCGCGCACCCGCGGCGCGGCGGTGGAGTCGCGTACCAGCAGTTGCACGGGGAAGATCTCGTGCGGCTGGTCCAGGGTGCGCCCCTCGATAAGGTCCAGGGCCTTGCGCGCGGCGGCGACGGCCATGTCGTACGGCTTCTGGCGCACGGTGGTCAGCCCCACCTCGCCCGAGAACGTGCTGTTGTCGAATCCGGTGACGGACAGGTCGGTCGGAATCGCCATGCCGCATTGGCGCAGGCGGAAGAACAGCGGAATCGCCAGCGAATCCTGATGGAAGCACAGGGCAGTCGGGGCGTCGTCGCGCGCGAGCAGCGCGGTGAGGGCGGCGTCGACCGGATCGTCGCCGGCCTGCATGTCCATCGTCTGGCCGGTCACGCCGTCCAGTTCGCTGCACGCCTCCAGGAATCCGGTGACGCGGTTGTGCGAGCTGAAGCCCATCGTGGCATCGAACGTCTCGTACAAATACAACAGGTTGCGGTGGCCGAGCGTGGTCAGATGGCGCACGATCAGCCGGATGCCGGCCTTGTCGTCGATGCCCACGGAGGCGGTGAACCCCTGCGAGGCCGTGTTGATGCCGATGAGCGGGATCCGCGTGGTGTTGAGTCGCCTGATTTCGGCCGGGGTGATGGCGAACGACGAGACGATGACCGCGTCCGCGTTGCCGCGCACCGGCAGTTCGTCGAAGAACTCCTCGCGCGCGCCCGCGTCGCCGATCGGTTGGATGACCAGATCGTAGCCGGCCGATCGCAGCACTTCGTTGAGGCCTTCGATGATGCGCGAGGTGAACCAGTCGAGCTTGCTGCTGCCCACCAGCAGCGCCACGCGGTGGGAGCGGCCCGATTTGAGGATGCCGGCCATGCGGGATACCGAGAAGTCGAGTTGTTGGGCGGCCTCCATCACCTTGGCGCGCGTTTTGGCGGAGACCATGTCAGGGCGGGAGAACGCGCGGGAGACCGTGGCGGTGGAGACGCCTGCTTGCCTGGCGACGTCCTCGATGCTGGCTTTCATGGCCCCTCCCGGTTTTTCAAAGTTGACGGTGTGACAAACTTCTCTTCATTGTAAATCATTGCAGTATGTTTTACGACAGTCATAGTGCAATGGGTTGCGATATTGCGACACGCCGAAAATATAGACCAATATGGTCTCAATAGCTTTGGAATGTAACAGGTTGCAAATGTAACGGTTTGCATGGCTGAGAAAGCCGGGTTGCCGAACTAGTTCGACACCCGTATACTGAACCGTGTTCACTTAGAGCTTGCGAGGAAGTAAGGGAGATAATGAAGATCAAGAAATCTCTCGCCGCGCTGACTGCAACCGTGAGCATTATGGCACTTGCAACCGGTTGCAGTTCGAGCGGTTCGTCAGGCGTCGTCGACACCCAGGCCGACAAGGGCCTGGCCGTCATGGGCGACACCATCACCTACGACCCCAACCACTTGGTCAACGACGGCCAGCCCATCGAACTGGGCTACTGGTCCTGGGGCGACGAAAGCACTGACCCGGTGATCTCCATGCTCCACGAGTACGAGAAGATCCACCCGAACGTCACCTTCAAGATCTCGCAGGTGGCTTGGAGCGACTACTGGGTCAAGACCCCGCTCTCGCTCAAGGGCAACAAGAACGCCCCCGTGCTGTTCAACGTCCACAACTCCGAGGATGCCCTGCTCCGCCCGCACGCCGTCCGCCTCGACGGCGCCAGCGACTGGCGCATCTTCCACCAGGTGGTGCTGCCGATGAGCCGCAATTCCATCGCCGCGCTCGCCATCTTCACCTTCCTGTGGAACTGGGAGGACTACCTCTGGCCGTTCCTCATGATCACCGATGACGACAAGCAGCTGTTGTCGGTGGGCCTCAAGATGTTCTCCGGCCAGTACGGCACCGATTACGGCGGACTGTTCGCCGCCACCTCCGTGACCATCATCCCGGTGGTCATCGTCTACCTGGTGTTCCAGAAGCAGTTCATCGCCGGCATCGCCACCGGCTCTGGCAAGTAAACCCGGCCGGTTTCGGCCGAATCCGAACCGCGCCGCAGTCTCCCACCAGTCCCGGGGAGCCGCGGCCGCATCACTCGTATCATCGTGGATAACCGTACAGAAGGGGTAACCATGGCACAGTCACCACAACTCAAGCAGTCGTCTCCGACCTCGCCCGATCCGCAGGACTTCCGCCTCGACGCCACGCCGGCCATGCGCGCCGACAATGTGGTGTCCGGCGAGCACTGGCGCATCGGACTCATCACCGATTCGCTCGTGCGATTCGAATGGTCCGATTCCGGCGTATTCGAGAACCGCCCGACCCAGACCGTCCTGAACCGCGATTTCGGTAGCCCAGTCGAACGCCGCGTCACCGAGCGTGACGGCCGCGTCATCATCGACACCGCGGCCCTGACCATCGTCTACGACCAGCAGCCGTTCAGCAAGGAAGGCCTGAGCGTGGTCGTCAAAGGCGTGGCCGACACCCAGTTCAACACCTGGCATTACGGCGACGCCCAGCGCGGCAACCTCAAAGGCACCGCCCGCACGCTGGACGAGGCGGACGGCGCCATCGAGCTTGACAACGGCGTGATCTCGCGCGATGGCTGGGCCGTCATCGACGATTCCGCCGCCAACATCATCATCGAAACCGACACGGTGAACGGCAAGGCGAACCCGTTCGGCACCTGGGTATCCCCGCGCGCCACCGCCGAAACGGACTTGTACTTCTTCGGCTATGGCCACCGCTACGTCGAGGCCGTACGCGACTTCTATCGCCTGACCGGCCCCACGCCGCTCCTGCCGCGCTTCGCCATGGGCAACTGGTGGAGCCGCTACTACCGGTACACGCAGGACGGCTATCTGGCCCTGATGGACCGCTTCAAGCGCGAGGGCATCCCGTTCACCACCTCCGTGATCGACATGGACTGGCATCGCGTGGACGACGTGGACCCGAAGTACGGTTCCGGCTGGACCGGCTACTCGTGGAATCGCGAACTGTTCCCCGACCCGCCGGCCTTCCTCGCCGACCTGCACCGGCGCGGCCTGCGCACCACACTGAACGTCCACCCGCGCGACGGCGTGCGCGCGTTCGAGGACGCCTACCCCGAAGTCGCCAAGCGCGTCGGCATCGACCCGGCCACCGAGGAGAACGTGGAATTCGACCTCACCAACCCGGACTTCGTGGACGCCTATTTCGACATGCACCACCGCATGGAGGCCGAAGGTGTCGACTTCTGGTGGCTGGACTGGCAGCAGGGCGGCGTGACCCGCCAGAAGGGTCTCGACCCGCTGTGGATGCTCAACCACATGCACTACCTCGACTCAGGGCGCGGTGGCAACTGGCCGCTCACCTTCTCCCGGTACGCCGGCCCCGGCTCCCACCGCTACCCGGTCGGCTTCTCCGGAGACACGATCGTGACCTGGGAATCGCTCGCCTTCCAGCCGCAGTTCACCGCCACCGCTTCCAACATCGGGTATGGCTGGTGGAGCCACGACATCGGCGGCCACATGTTCGGCTACCGCAACGAAGAGCTGGAGGCCCGCTGGTACCAGCTCGGCGCGTTCAGCCCGATCAACCGACTGCATTCGTCCAACTCGCCGTTCTCCGGCAAGGAGCCGTGGAACTTCAACCGTGACGTGAGCGCCGCGATGGTGGACGCGCTGCGTCTGCGCCACGCGATGATGCCGTACTTGTACACCATGAACTACCGTGCCGCCGAAGCCGGCCGTCCGCTGGTCGAGCCGATGTACTGGCAGAACCCGGATACGCCGGACGCCTACGAGGTGCCGGATGAGTTCCGCTTCGGCACCGAGCTCGTGGTCGCGCCGATCGTCTCCCCGGACGATGCCGCCGCCTGCCGCGGCCGCGCCGACGCCTGGCTGCCGCAGGGGGAGTGGTTCGACTTCTTCGACGGCCGCCGATACGTCTCATCCGACGCCGCTGGCCGCCGACTGGAGGTCTGGCGCTCGCTCGACCGCACGCCGGTGTTCGCCAAGGCCGGCGCGATCGTGCCGTTGCAGGACGTCGCGGAATCCGGCGAAGCGATCAACTCTATCGCCAACCCGCAGGCCCTGCGCGTGCTGGTGTTCCCTGGTGCCGACGGCTCGTTCGTCATGCGCGAGGATCGCGGCACGTGGGGCGCCCCCAGCGCCGACACCGCGATAGCGTTCACGTGGGGCGGGGCCGATGCGTCGCCCAGCGCCTTCACCGTCGCGCCGGTTACCGGCGATACGTCCGCCGTACCCGAGTCGCGCGACTGGACGGTCGTGTTCCGCGGCGTCGCGCCGGTTGACGCGGCCAGCGGCGTGCGTGCATGGTCCGGCGAGGCTCCGGTCGAGGCGACGGTGGCGTACGACGAGGCGACCATGAGCCTGACCGTGTCCGTCACCGGCATCAGCTCGGCTGCCAGTCTGCGCATCGAGATTCCCGGCGGTCTGCGCATCGCCGACAATCCGGTCGAATCGGACGCGATGGACCTACTGCTGCACGCCCAGATGCTCTACCGCACCAAGGAGCTCGCGCTGCAGGCGGTCCACAAGCTCGGCATCGGCGCGATCGGCGCCCTGCGCACCATGAACCGTGGTCCGCGCTACGCCAACGATTTCTGGATCACCGACATGCCCGATGCGGTGGCCGGCGCGCTCGAAGAAATTTTGCTGCGCAGCTGAGCCCGGTTGCAGTTTTCTGCAACATCCGGGTGCGCCCCGGTATGCGGCGATAAGTTCGGCATGGTTGCCGAAGAGCGTGGCATACCGGGTGCAGTGCGTGGGATGGCCTTCGCGATTGCACTCATCGTGCGGTCGGTGGAAAGGAACTTTTCATGCACAAGGTGAAACAGCACAAGGGCGTCGCGGTGGCCGCCGCAGTCTGCGCGGTCGCGATGGCGGCCTCGCTCGCGACCCACGCCGGCGCGGCCGGGGACCGGCGTTATTGACTGGCTGGCGTTATCGAGTGATTGGCGGTATCAATTAGCCGGCGTTATTGATGAGCCGGTGTTGTCGATTAGCCAGCGTTATCGACCGGCACTGAAGCATGCAGTACCCACTGCCCGCGTTTCTCCCGCACATCCCAATCCCCGTGCGCATGCAGCACACGCTCCCGATAGTACGCAAGCCCGGAATGCCGCCCCCTCAAACGTCGCGTCACCTTGACGCGGACGGTCCGTCACATCAATGGTGACGCGGTCCTGAGCGGCGGAAACCAGCACCACGTAACGCTGCGTCGAATCGGCATACCTAGCGATATTGCCGAACAATTCCCGCAGAAAATCGGCGACAAACACTGTGTCTGAGTTATTCAGCGCATCGATGCCCCAGCGACAATAACGTCGCCGACGCACCCCATGCGCTGCAATCGCGCGCCGCCGATGGCAAGTCTGACGACAAGGCCGATGGCGCGCCCCAGTCACCCCTTGCAGTTTTCTGTATAAGTGGATTTTGGCTCCAAACGCACCACTCCGTCATCGCCGTCAGTCACTCCCACAAAAAACTTGAGCCAAACATGCTCAACTTTTTGTGTTGAAATTGGGAATAGAACTTGCCAAATGGAAGTTGAGTGATGTAGGCTCAAGTTTGGAAGGTCCAAGAGACGACCAATCGGAACTTGGGCAAAGAACGTAAGAACAAACGAGTAATTAAGGAGCACACATTATGGCACGTGCAGTTGGTATCGATCTGGGAACCACGAATTCCTGCATCGCAACTCTTGAAGGTGGCGAGCCCACCGTTATCGTCAACGCTGAAGGCGCGCGCACCACGCCGTCTGTGGTGGCCTTCTCCAAGTCCGGCGAGATCCTCGTCGGCGAAGTGGCCAAGCGTCAGGCCGTGACCAACGTTGACCGCACTATTTCTTCCGTCAAGCGCCACATGGGCTCCGACTGGACCGTCGACATCGACGGCAAGAAGTGGACCCCGCAGGAGATTTCCGCGCAGATCCTGATGAAGCTGAAGAGGGATGCTGAGGCCTACCTCGGCGAGCCCGTCACCGACGCCGTCATCACCTGCCCGGCATACTTCAACGATGCCCAGCGTCAGGCCACCAAGGACGCCGGCAAGATCGCCGGCCTGAACGTCCTGCGTATCATCAACGAGCCGACCGCAGCCGCTCTGGCCTACGGCCTTGAGAAGGGCAAGGAAGACGAGCGCATCCTGGTCTTCGACCTCGGCGGCGGCACCTTCGATGTCTCCCTGCTGGAGATTGGCAAGGATGACGACGGCTTCTCCACCATTCAGGTTCAGGCCACCAACGGCGACAACCACCTCGGTGGTGACGACTGGGATCAGAAGATCATCGATTGGCTGGTTTCCGAAGTCAAGAACAAGTACGGCGTCGACCTGTCCAAGGACAAGATCGCGCTGCAGCGTCTGAAGGAAGCCGCTGAGCAGGCGAAGAAGGAGCTCTCCTCCTCCACCTCCACCAGCATCTCCATGCAGTACCTGGCCATGACCCCTGACGGCACCCCGGTGCACCTGGATGAGACTCTGACCCGTGCGCACTTCGAGGAAATGACCTCCGACCTGCTGGGTCGCTGCCGCACGCCGTTCAACAACGTGCTGCACGACGCCGGCATCTCCGTGAGCGACATCGACCACGTGGTGCTCGTCGGTGGTTCCACTCGTATGCCCGCCGTCAAGGAACTCGTCAAGGAGCTCACCGGTGGTAAGGAAGCGAACCAGTCCGTGAACCCGGATGAGGTTGTGGCTGTCGGTGCCGCCGTGCAGTCCGGCGTCATCAAGGGCGACCGTAAGGACGTCCTGCTTATCGACGTGACCCCGCTGTCCCTCGGTATCGAGACCAAGGGTGGCATCATGACCAAGCTCATCGATCGCAACACCGCCATCCCGACCAAGCGTTCCGAGGTCTTCTCCACCGCTGAAGACAACCAGCCGTCCGTGCTGATTCAGGTCTACCAGGGTGAGCGTGAGTTCGCTCGCGACAACAAGCCGCTGGGCACCTTCGAGCTGACCGGCATCGCTCCGGCTCCGCGTGGCGTTCCGCAGATCGAGGTCACCTTCGACATCGACGCCAACGGCATCGTGCACGTGTCCGCTAAGGACAAGGGCACCGGCAAGGAGCAGTCCATGACCATCACCGGTGGTTCCGGCCTGCCGAAGGACGAGATCGACCGCATGGTCAAGGAAGCCGAGGCTCATGAGGCTGAGGACAAGAAGCGCAAGGAAGACGCCGAGACCCGCAACCAGGCCGAGGCCTTCGCCTACTCCACCGAGAAGCTCGTCAACGACAACAAGGACAAGCTCTCCGACGACATCGTCAAGGAAGTCACCGACAAGGTCAACGCTCTGAAGGAAGCCCTGAAGGGTGACGACACCGAGAAGGTCAAGACCGCTCAGACCGAGCTGATGACCGCCGCCCAGAAGATCGGCCAGGTCCTCTACGCCCAGCAGGGTGCCGAGGGTGCTGCCGCTGGTGCTGACGGTGCCGGCGCTTCCGCTGGCTCCGCCTCCGGTTCCGACGACGACACCGTCGAGGCCGAGGTCGTGGACGACGATGACGACAAGGACAACAAGTGATGTCCGAGTTCAACAAGGACGACTACCTGAACGACCTGCCGGATCCCTCAGATGCTGAGGCTGCCGCTCAGGCCTCTTCAGGGGCTGACGCCTCCGCCGAGTCCGGCTCTGCGCAGGATTCGGCTGCCCAGGCTCCTTCCAATGAAGGAGCCGACGCGGCTCCTGCCGCAGCTGAGGGAGAGAAGACTGGCGAAGGCCAGTCCGATTCCGCAGACACCCTCACCCCGCTCGGCAAGGCCAAGAAGGAAGCCGCAGACTACCTCGAAGCCCTGCAACGCGAACGTGCGGAGTTCATCAACTACCGCAATCGCACGCAGAAGGAGCAGGAGCGCTTCCGCCAGCACGGCATCATCGACGTGCTGACCGCGCTGCTGCCCGCCCTCGACGATATCGACCGCATTCGCGAACACAGCGAGATGGACGACTCGTTCAAGGCCGTCGCCACCAAGATTGACAAGGCCTTCGAGAAGTTCGGTGTCGAGAAGTTCGGCGAAAAGGGCGAGGACTTCGACCCCACCAAGCATGACGCGATCCTGCACAAGCCGGACGCGGATGCCGAAAAGGAAACGGTTGACACCGTGGTCGAGGCCGGCTACCGCATCGGCGATCGCGTAATCCGCGCCGCCCGAGTAGTAGTAGCCTCCCCGCAAAACTGACATCCAGCTCGCTGCAATGAGTTGACAGTGCCTTAGCTCCCTCTGATGAGGGAGCTGTCAGCGAAGCTGACTGAGGGAGAGAAGCCGGCCGCAGGCCGCGGAAGACAGAGGGCCACATTCTTGATGCCCATAGTCTCCGCTATCTCTTCCTCCGTCATCGCTGCGCGATGCCACCTCCCTCATCAGAGGGAGGTGCAATTACATAAAGACTTTTCTAGAAAGGAGACATGAATGGCTGAAAACGAATGGCTCAGCAAAGACTTCTACAAAGTCCTTGGTGTCTCCAAGGACGCTTCGGACGACGACATCAAGAAGGCGTACCGCAAGCTCGCCCGCAAATACCATCCTGACGTCAACAAGACCAAGGAAGCTGAGGAGAAGTTCAAGGACATCTCCGAAGCCTATGACGTGCTGAGCAAGAAGGAAGATCGCCAGAAGTACGACGCGATTCGTCAGTTCGGCATGGGCGGTGCCCGCTTCGCCGGCGGTTCCGGCACCGGCGGCTTCGATGCTTCCGGTTTCTCCGACATCTTTGGTTCCATGTTCGGCCAGGGTGCCGGCGGCAATGGCTCGCGCATCCGCTTCTCCACTTCGGGCGGCGGCCCCAACAACATCAACGACATCTTCTCGATGTTCGGCGGTGCTGCAGGTCAGGGCGGCCAGCCGTATGGCGGCTACGGCCAATCGCCGTACGGCAATGCCGGCGGCTATGGCTATGAGGAGGCCCCGCGCCCCGAAAACGGCGAGGACCGCAACTCCAAGATCAGCCTGACCCTGCGTCAGGCGGTCAAGGGCGCTACCGTGTCCCTGTCCGTGGACGGCAAGAAGTTCAAGGCCCACGTGCCTGCGGGCGTCAAGGACGGACAGAAAATCAAGCTGGCCGGCAAGGGCAAGCCAGGCATCAACGGCGGCAAGGCCGGTGACCTGTACCTGCACGTCACCGTCAAGCCCGATGCCACATTCTCGATGCGCGGCCATGATATCGTCATGGACCTGCCCGTCACCGTGGGCCAGGCCGTGGCCGGTGGCAAGGTCGAGGCCAAGGATATCGATGGCAATCCCGTCACCTTCAAGGTGCCGGCAGGCTCCAGCTCCGGCGCGGAAGTCAAGCTCGCGGGACTTGGCGTCCAGCGCAGCAACCAGCCGGGCGATCTGATCGGCCGTGTGCAGATCATGGTCCCCGCCAAGCCGGGTCTGGCCGTCAAGCACGCCGCCAAAGAATTCGACGAAAAAGCCGGCGACTATCTCAGCCTGTAATCAGGAGGTGAACAATGGCGCGGTTAGCCAACCAGATGAAGCAGTTGTACGCGATGTGCGCAACCGCGCTCGTGATGGGCAGGGCCGATCTCGACGGAGCCGATGACGTCGGCTTCGACATCGAACTGCCCATCTTCACCGTCGGCCAGACCGCCGAGTTGGCCAACATTCACCCCCAGACCCTCCGTCAGTACGACCGCCTCGGTTTGGTTCGTCCGCAGCGCACCGATGGCGGCGCACGCCGCTACTGCCTGCGCGACATTGCCCGCCTGACCCGAGCTCAGCGCCTGAGCCAGGATGAGGGCATCAATCTTTCCGGTATCGCGCGCATTTTGGTCCTCGAAGAAGAGAATCGCCAACTGCGCCGCGAAGTCAAACGCATGCAAACCGGCGACCAGGAGAGCGTTTTCGCCGCAGGCCGTGACGGCAATATCGTGGAGGTACAACGCTCCAACCGCGCCCGCCTCTGGCGCAACGCCATCCGCCGCGAAACCCGCGAACTGCCCGGCCGCGATACTGCCGCCGATATCGCTGCCGGCGCCACCGGCGACTCCAACTACACTCCCGCCGACTCCAAGTCCATGGTCCTGTGGGGTTGGTGAGTCTGGCCGCATTGCTTCGATTCCTTCTCCATTCGTAAAACTGTTTGTTATCTCACATCGGGCAGCTGCCGAAAAAAAGCACGAATCTTCTTGACGGAGATGTCAAGGTTTGTTACGGTGACGTGCGAAAACCGATTCGTAAGGGGTGCTTTAGGCTGAGACGGTATGTGCCGAACCCTTCGAACCTGTGAGCTAACACTCGCGTAGGGAATGCGACGGTTGAACTCCTCTGTTCGGCTCGGCATCCCATATGCGCGTTGAGAGAGAGGAAGCGTATGTCAATACGCAAGGAGCTGACCGCCCAGAACGTACTGCTGGGTTTCCAGCATGTGCTTGTTTCCAACGTCTGGCTTGATCCGGTGTTTGTGGCCGGAGCAATCGGCTTACCTATTGCCCTGTCGTCGAACATGATTAACGCCATCTTCATCGTCTCTGGTCTGGTCACTTTGATTCAGGCCACTCGGCTGGTTCGCCTGCCGGTGGTGCAGGGGCCGTCAGCTGCGTTTGACGCGTTGATGATCGCGGCAGGTACGGCCGGCATGCTGGGGGCGGCGAGTTCGTCCATTCTCATCGCTTCGCTTGTGTTCCTGTTGCTGTGCCTGACCGGTGTGATAGAGCGGATGCGGTTCCTGTTCTCTCCGATGATTTCGGGCGTGGTCATCTTTATGGTCGGTGTCTCGCTGTCTGGATTCACGCTGAGCGAGTTTCTAGGCGGGGCTCCCGGCGACAAGACGTTCGCCGATCCGCACATCCTGACCGTGTCGATTCTGACCACGGCGATTGTGCTTGTCCTGTCGTTGCTCGGCAAGGGCCTGCTCAAGTCGTTCTCATTCCTCATCGCGCTCGTCGTCGGCACCGTGGTCGCCGCAGCGTTTGGCATGGTGGACTTCTCTCCTGTGGCATCCAAGGGATGGTTGGGCCTGCCGACCTTCCTGCCCTACGGTCCGTTCACATTTGACTGGAAGATCTTCATCCCGTTCTTCATCGCCTACATGGTTGCCGTCATGGAAGCTCTCGGCGTCTATCAGGCGGCTTCTGAGATTCAGGGCACGCCCCTCGAACGCAAGCAGGTGCGCTACGGTCTTGCCGGCGAGGCGGCCGGTTCAGCCATTTCCTCGCTGATTGGTGGATTCACCACCACCGCCTACCCGCAAAATGTCGGCCTGCTCAACCTGACCGGCGAAGGCAAGTTGCGCACGCGCACGCCTGTGATCATCGCCGCTGTGCTGTTGCTGATTCTGGGCTTCGTGCCAAAGGCGGGCGCGTTGCTGTCCGTCATTCCCTCGGCAGTCGTCGGAGGCATTTTCCTGCCGGCTGCGGCCAGCCTAATCGTGACCGGCCTGCGCGCCCTGCGCAAGGTCGCTGATGACGAGCGCCGTCAAACGGTCATCGGCATGTCTCTGTTGCTCGGCATCGCCCTGCCCAAGGCGCTCTCCGGCCTGACCGGCGGCGCAAGCGTGTTCTTTGGCAACAACATCATGGTCGGTGTATTCAGCGCCATCATTCTCAATGCGCTTTTCGTCGCTCTTCCGGATTTGGTGGCGAAGCATCGTGCGCCGGCGTCCGTGGATGTTCCAGCAGCCGATCCGGCGGATGGGACTGGCGCTGCGGCGTACGATGAACGATAATGCTGGTTGATATTGGATATTGACAGGAGCGATGCAATGACTGATGTGATGGATGACGCGCGTCGTATCAAGCGCGGGATTCTGGATTTTATCCATACCTATGGCTGTGAGCAGGCCCCGGAAGAGGCGTTTGGTGCGTTGGCGCGCGACGTGTTCATCTATCAGTACACGTATGATCTGCCGTACCGTCGTTACTGCGCGGCTAAACGCGTCACCCCCGCAACGCTCAAGGATTGGCGGGAGATTCCGCCGATGCCGGTGGACGGGTTCAAGCACCTTGACCTTTCGACCATACCGACCGAGCAGTGCAAAGCCGTATTCATGACGAGCGGAACCACGCATGGCGGCAAGATGCGTGGGCGCAACTTCCACCCCGATCTTGAGGTGTGGGATGAATCAATGATTGTGCCGTTCCGTCATTTCATCATGCCGGATCGAGAGCGTATCCGCATCGCCGTGATTTCGCCGGCATGGGACATGAACCAGAACTCCTCCCTGTCGCGCTACCTTACCAAGGCCGTGGAGTGCTGCGGCAGCGAAGGCAGCGGTGTGTTCTTCGACGAGCATGGACTCAAGTTCGATGAAATCATCGCCTTCCTTAACCGTGCGGTGTCTGACGGTGAACCGGTGATGCTGATGGGTGTCTCGTCGTCCTATCTGTATCTGCTCGATTACCTGCATGAGCATGATCTGACGTTCGCGCTGGCCCCCGATAGCCGGTTGTTCGACACTGGCGGCTTCAAGAGCACTAAGCGCGACATCACCGAAGACCAGATGCTTGATGAGCTGGAACAGACACTGGGGGTGCCGCGCCACCACTGTGTCAACATGTATGGCATGACCGAGTTGAGCTCGCAGATCTATGACCAAAATATTCTGTCGTGGTATACGGATGGCACCAGCAACTATCTCAAGGCGAACCCCGCCTGGGTGCGCACGGTCTTCCTCGATCCGGAAACGCTGACTCCCGTCAAGGATGGTGAGACCGGTGTGATAGCCCATTACGACCTTGCCAATTGGAATTCATGCATCGGTATTCTGACCGAGGATCTCGGCCATCGGACCCCGGACGGATTCCTGCTGCAGGGCAGGGCGAAGGGAGCCGAGGCTCGTGGGTGCTCAATCGCGGTAGACGAGGTCATCAGTGCCAACCGTTGATGAATCCGTGAGTCAGGCCATTGATGTCTTCCACCTGCCCTCGGGAGCGGATGTTTCGGATTACGAAATCTATGAGGTCGCCACATCGGATGGGGTGAAGCGTTTGCGCTATCCGCGACTGGATGGCCCAAAGGTGACTTCCCTTGCCAAGCAGCTTGCCGATGTTCGCAACCGCACGCTTGCCGCGATGAGTGTCAACGATATTCTCGACATCGTGGCCGACGCGGCCCAACTATGGGCCGATCCGGATTTTGAGCTGCGGCGTCAGGCTGAACTGCTGATTCCCGCAATCACCGGATATGAGCCTGACATGGTGCGGATTGAGCTCAAACGGTATATGCGCCAGTTCAGGCGTCGTGAACTGCTCCGGTTCCTTGACTCCGAAATCGGTCAGCCGTCTATGCTCGACGAATTCCGGCCGAACAAGGCGGGGGGATACTCTAAATATGTGGGCCCAGCGCTCACCTATCAGGTGTTCTCCAGCAATGTGCCGGGGATTCCCGTGTGGAGCATGGCGATGACCCTGCTGGTCAAAGGCGCGATTCTTGGCAAATCTTCATTTTCCGAGCCGGTGATGCCTGCGTTCTTTGCTCGCAGCATTGCGATGGTCAATTCCGACCTCGCTGATGCCATTGCGGTGGTTCCATGGAAGGGCGGCTCGCAGCAGCTCGAGGATTCAGCCATCGATGCGGCCGATGCCGTGATTGTTTACGGTTCTTCGCAGACTACCAAATTGATTGCGGGCAAAGTCGCCGGGTCCAAGCCCTGTCTAGGTTACGGAGCAAAAGTCGGGTTGGCGTTCATTGGCCGAGAGGCTTTGCGTCCTGATACCTATGCCGATACCGTGCATCGTGTGGCTGTTGACATCGCCACATATGACCAGCAAAGCTGCCTGGCTCCGCAGACCGTGTTCGTGGAGACTGATGGAGCCCTCACCCCTCGTGAAGTGGCTCAGCTGCTCGGTGGCGAGCTTGAGAATCAGCAGCGCAAATATCCGCGCTCCGTATTGAGTGACGCCGAGAACGTGGCCATTCAGCGGGCGCGCACCGACGCTGAGATGAGAGCCTTGATGGGCGGGAAGGCCGCGGTGTTCGCCAGTGGCCATAGCACGGCATGGTCGGTGCTGTATCGAGAACTTGACGGTAGCGGTGCCGACGAGGATGTTGCTTCGCTGATGTCGCCGTTGAACCGCACCGTCAACGTGGTGGCGGTGCCAGATTTGTTGGACGCTGCCAGAAGACTGACTTCCTGCCGTGGCTGGCTGCAGAGCTGCGGTGTCGCTGTGGATTCAACCAGACTGTTTGGTCTTGCAGATACATTGGCCGAGGTCGGTGTGAATCGCATCTGTCCGCTCGGTGAGATGGATCGGGCGAAATCCGGCTGGCATCATGATGGGGGCTTCAACCTCATCGATCTGTTGCGCGCGGTGGATGTCGAACGCGGCAGCGACGCGTACAGCGATTCGTTCGATATGGATATGGAATAGGCCTGTGCTGTTGCGGGCAGCAGAGGCTGGTAGCAGGGCGAAAGGCAAGGGTAATGACAGAGCAAAGCGATATGGCACGGCGTCCAATGGTGAATCTGGATGGCAGAACAGCGATCATCACCGGTTCCGGCAAGGGCATAGGAGCGGCTGTGGCGAAATGCCTGGCATCGCACGGAGCCGCTGTCGTCATCAATTACGTACATGACGCCGCCAGCGCGCAGCGCACCGTTGAAGACATCCACTCGCTGGGAGGCTTGGCTATAGCTGTACAGGCGGATGTTTGCGATGAATCGCAATCTTCCAAGCTAGTGGGTACCGCTGTCGACTCATTCGGCGGCGTGGACATCTTAGTGAATAATGCTTTCGGACGCTTCTCCTTTGACCCGCGTCGCCGTTCCACTTTTGCTGGAGGCGATTGGGATGAGTTTAGCGCACAGATCGAGGGATGCCTGCATGGTGCATATCTGATGTGCTCACATGTGGTGCCGCTGATGCGAGCCCAGACCTCCGGGCGTATCATCAACATCTCCAGCAATCTGGTCGATTCGCCCATCGTGCCCTACCATTCGTATATCACTGCCAAAGGCGGCTTGGTCGGCATGACCCGCTCTCTGGCCCAGGAGCTGGGCGGCTTCGGCATTACCGTTAATGCCATTGCCGCAGGTTTGACGGCCGGAACCGCATCCAGCGCAGCCACCACCGAGGATGTTCGTGAACGAATCATTGCCATGACGCCTCTTGGCCGCCTTGCCCGTCCCGATGACATCGCCGGAGGGGTCGCGTTGTTGGCGTCCGACATGGCCGGCTTCATTACCGGACAATGTCTGCACGTCGATGGTGGGCTGACCATGCGCTGAGGCGCAGGGGCGGTGTGCTGACGCGCTATGGTTGTCGCATCCGATTGGTGCAATGGAATGCAGCAAGAGTAAAGGCGCCAATTGGCGTGCGGGCATGCGGACGGAGGTAACTATGCTGCTCAAAGCCGTGTTCTGGGATTTGGACGGTACTCTCATCGATTCTGAGCCGCTCTGGCATGACGGTGAGATTGAGATCGCGCACAACAATGGCGGCGAGTGGAACGAGGACCTCGGTTGGGAGTGCTCCGGCACTCCGGTGCCACACGTGGCAGAGGTCATGATTGCGCATGGCTGCACATTGAGCGTTCCCGAAATCGACAAGCAGCTCAAGGATTATGTGTTCAAGGCGGAGGTCGAACGTCTGCCGTGGATTCCTGGTGTGCAAGACGTGCTGCATTCACTCAAGGAAGCCGACATCCCATCCATGCTGGTCACTACTTCGCCTCGCCGCATGGCCGAGAACATCATGAAGCAGGCTGATGGATTGCTTGCCGGCTACGTCTGCGGCGATGATCCGTACGAGCACAAGCCGAGCCCTGCCCCATATCTGGCCGCGGCTGAGAGACTCGGCATCGCGCCTGAAGACATGGTCAAGTGCGTGGTAATGGAAGATTCCTCATCCGGTCTGCGCTCCGGCACCGCCTCGGGGGCCACACTGATTGCGCAGACTGGCTGGATTCGCACCGACACTTCCGGCCTTGGCCAGTTTGCCTCCATCGACTCGTATGAGGGCATCGATGCGGCCGCGCTGGACGCCTTTGTGCGGCAGCGTTTGGGGGAGTAGAAATAGGCCGATTGTATCGGCAATGCATTCCGGCGTGTCGCAAGTATTTGCAACGTTTATATCAACCATTTGATGTCTGTTTTGACAAACTTCTGAAACGTTATAGAATTGTTACTAACGAAAAAACCTGAAACGTTCTAGAAAAACCGGCGCACAGCAGCGTCGGTTGACTGGTTTTCCGCTCCGGCAAAGCATGCCCGAGTATTTTTTGTGGCCAGTTTCTGAAATGTTACAGAAAAAGAGGATGAGGTACCAAGGGAGGTCATCATGACGGCAATTCAGGAAGCCGTTCCCGCCGCAGCGGGGGCAGTGCAAAGCCGTGGGGGAGAGGTGAGCAACGCGGCTGCGGCAGCCGGCAAACGTGTTCGTGCCCGCAAGCACAGCGGCGCATCGCAGAACTCATGGCAAAGCAAGCTGCGCCCCTACCTGTTCATCGCCCCGCTGGTCATTCTCTCCGGCGTCTTCATCTACTACTGCATCGGCTTCACCGTGGCCACATCCTTCACTGACTGGGACGGCATCTCCAGTGAGATGGACTTCATCGGCCTGAAGAACTACACCAAGCTGCTCGCTCCCGGCTCCGTGTTCTGGACGGCCTTGATGAACAACATCATCTTCATGGTCGTCACCGTGGTCATCCAAGCCGGGCTCGGACTGCTGCTCGCGGTGATCCTCAAGGAGCGCCTGCGTGGTTCCAGCTTCTTCAAGGCGATCTTCTTCATGCCCATCGCCATGGCCCCGGTCATCATCGCCGCCATCTTCCGCATCATCATGGATCCGAACGTCGGCGCCATCAACGAGGCCCTGCGCTTCCTGCACTTGGACTTCCTGGCCCAAAGCTGGCTTGGCGATCCGCACATCGCCCTCTACTCGATCTGTGCCATCAACATCTTTGAATGGATGGGCTTCTCGATGATCATTTACTACGCCGGTCTGATGTCCATCTCCGATGACATCTACGAAGCCGCCAAGATCGACGGCTGCGGATTCTGGAACACCCTCTTCCGCATCACCATTCCGAACCTGTCCGGCACCACCAACACGCTTATCCTGCTTGGCATCGTCGGCTCGCTGAAGACCTTCGATATCGTCATCCAGACCACAGGCGGCGGCCCTGGTCGTTCCACCGAATTCCTGAACACCTACCTGTACAAGGCCGGCGTGCAGCAGTTCAACGGCGGCCTGTCCGCGGCCATCGGCGTGATGGTCCTCATCATCGCCGTGGTGCTCTCCCTGATTCAACTTGCCTTCAACAAGCGTGCCAACAACTAACGAAAGGACGTCATCATGAAGCGTAAAACCAGTGCGACGGTCATCATGTACGCCGTCCTCGTATTCTTCTTCGTCATCTGGATTTTCCCGATTTACACGGCAATCACCAAGTCCCTGCAGGCGGGCGGCTGGAACAGCTACCTGTCCGTGATCAACAATAAGGACGTGCACTACTTCCGCGTGGTGTTCAACAGCTTCTTCATCTCCGTGGTCACCGCCGTGATCGTGGTGGTCATCACCTCGCTCGCCGGCTACGCCTTTGCCAAGATGAAGTTCACCGGTTCCCAGGTGATCTACGTGCTGCTGCTCGCCTGTATGGCCGTGCCAATTGCCTCCGTGACCATGCCGCTGTTCTTCACCATCAAGACATTCGGCCTGACCAACACCTACCTCGGCATGATCATCCCGTTGGTGGCGTTCAACGCCCTGCAGATGCTGCTGCTCTGGCGCAACTACTTCAACGGCGTGCCAGACGAAATCATCGAAGCCGCCCGCGTGGACGGCTGCGGTTCCCTGCGCATCTGGGCTCGTATCTTGATGCCTATCTCCACGCCGATGATCGCCACCACCGGCGTGCTGACCTTCGTCTACTCCTGGAACGAATACCTGATTCCGTTGCTGCTCATCCGCGACGAATCCAAGTATCCGGTCACGCTGGCCTCCACCTACTTCATGGAGACCCGTAGCCAGACGCCGGAGATGGTGGCCCAGGAATACGCTGCCCTGATTCTGATGACGATTCCGTCCATCATCGTCTACCTGATTAGCCAGAAGTGGCTGCAGTCCGGCATCACCGCCGGCGCCGTCAAGAGCTGAGGTGACCCAAAATGACCGCAACCATTAGCAACGGTGTATCCGCCAGTTACAGCCCTGCGGAAGACGAGCTCGGCGCAGCTGACCCCACCGCCTTGCTTGCCGAATCTGGCGATTTGAAGCCGCTGGCCGAACGCACTTATACGAATCCGGTTCCATATGCGGACGGTAAGTCCCATACCGCGCCCGACCCGTTCGTGCTCAAATACCGCGACCTCTACTACTGCTACGCCACTGACGAGCACGGCATTCTGGTCTCCACCTCACCGGACATGGTGCATTGGACCTCACATGGATTCTGCTACACCGAAGCCGGACGCAGAAACTTCTGGGCCCCATCGGTGATTCTCATCAACGGCGTCTTTCACATGTACTTCTCGAATATGCCGGCCGAGGAGACCGACACCCACACGGAAATCATGCGTGTGGCCGTGAGCGAGGATCCGCTCGGCCCGTTCGAAAAGAAAGCGGAGCTGTTCAACACCTTTGCCATCGACTCCCAAGTGGTCTATGGCGATGACGGCCAGTTGTACTTGCTTTACGCCGACAATCAGGTCACCGGCCTGAGCGATGACCGGCCCGGAACCTCCGTGATGATCGATCGCCTTGCGTCCCCGTATTCGCGTGAGAACAAACCGCGCCCGCTCATCGTGCCCACCATGGACGAGGAGATCTTTGCCCGCAACCGTTTCGGCGATGGCTGCGACTGGCACACCGTGGAAGGCGCCACATACTTCGCCTACCGTGACCGCGCGTTCATCACCTACTCGGCCAACGCCTACGAGCATGAGGACTACTTCGTCGGATACTCGTACGCACAGCTGCCGAACAAGCAGGCCGACGCCCACATCGATCAGCTCGATTGGACGAAACAGCTCAACGAGAACCGCTTCGATCCGCTGCTTATCCGCAGCCCAAAGGTTGAAGGCACGGGCCACAACTCCATAGTCAAAGCGCCCAATGCCGTTGATGACTGGATTGTCTACCACGGTCGTAACGCCGATGACGAGCTGTATGTGGGCACCGAACAGCGCGTAATGCGCATCGACCCACTGTACTACGCCGAAGGAGGGCTCGACACCCCAGGACCTACCGCCGCCGCTCAAAGCGCCCCGCTGTATGGCACTGTGCATGATGATTTTGCGGATGGCCTGAACGCCGGATGGTCGGTTATTTCCGGCGCGGCCCACACTGAATCTGATGCGGACGGTCACGCGCTTGTTGCCGACGAATCCAGTGTATTCATCGCTGTGTCGGGCAAATCGTCCGCAACCCAAGTGATTGACGTCTGGGCCAAAGCTCCCGTCACCCCACTGGGCGCACGATTCGGCATCGTGGTGCGGTACCAGGATGCCAACAACCTCACCAAACTCGAGGTGGATGCTGGCCGCCAGGTAATTAGCGTGGTCGATGTGATTGGTGGCGTTGCCTCCGAACGCGTGACCAATGCCGACCTCCATGACTTCGATTCCCATGCCTGGCATGAGTACCGGCTTGAGCGCCGCTACTGCAGGCTGGAGATCCGCATTGATGGCCGTTTTGCCGCGTCCTGCACCATCAGTGATAAGCCCGGTCGGGCGGGATTGTTCTCGTTACGAACGGGGGCCGCGTTCAGCGCATATGCGGCCACTGAACATGTGAATCTGTGGGGTGCCGGATTGCGGGATCTCGGTCGAGAATTGCATGCTGACCGCCGACTCGTCATCGACGGCGGCGTGAGGCCCAGCGGCGTGTGTCCAGTAACACTCGAATTGGCATACCCGCTGGTCAGCAACCGTTTTGTCCTTGATTTCGCTGAACAGACGAGCCGCGGGCAGGCGCTGTTGTCTCTTGGCGAATACCGTTTATCCGGCACGGCATCATCCGTGGAGTTCATGCGCAACGGTAAGTCGCTGCCTTCCACCCCGGAGCCGGCCAGGCTGCGTGTCTTTGAAGACAACGTCCGCCGTGACCGTTCGGGCCGAGCCGTGCTCACCATCCGTATCGAAGCTCTGAACGGCACGATGCGACTGCACCTACGTGGCAAAACCTGGCAGGTGCCGTTTGCGGACAATGCGGCCCGTGTCCGTATCACTCTTGATCGCGCATCCCTGACCGGATACGAGAGGACATCGCTGGAATCCAGCATCGAGGAAAGGAGTGCGTCCGGCAATTGAGCCAACATCAGCCGCACATATTGGGTGTGGCTGGCTTCACCATCCAATTCCGATGATCTTCCACAACGAAGTGAACCAATAAGAGAAACAAGGAAAATAAGGAGAACAATCATGTTCAACATGAAGAAGGCGATCGCCGCAGTGGGCGCTCTCGCTATGTCTGCAGGTCTGCTTGCCGGATGCGGTTCGGGCAGCGGCGGCTCCGATGAGGGAGTCGGTACCAAGGACAGCCCGGTTGAGCTGACCTTCTGGACCTGGCAGCCTACCGATGCCCAGTGGAAGTCGGTTTACGCCGCCTTCCAGAAGAAGTACCCGAACATCAAGATCAACTGGTGGCGTACTTCTGAAATGGCCGACTACCAGAAGAAGCTGCAGACCTCGATGGCCGGCGGCGAAGGCCCGGATGTGTTCGGTGTGCAGGCCGGTTCCACTGTGGAACAGTATGGCCGTTTCGCCGACGATATGAAGGAGCTGGCCGACAAGTACATGCCCGGCTGGGATTCCAAGGTGGCCGAGGGCGCCGTGGCGCAGACCACCAACAAGGATGGCAAGATGGTGGCCATGCCGACCATCACCTCCGGCTCCGAATACATCCTGTACAACAAGACGCTGCTTGACGAGCAGGGCATCAAGGTGCCCACCACCTACGATGAGCTCGTGGCTGCCAACAAGGAACTCAAGGCCAAGGGTCTGATGCCGCTGGCCCTCGGCGCCAAGGATGGCTGGCACCTCGACGATATCTTCGTGTGGCTGTCCAACCAGTACGGCGAAGGTGACGTGTACAAGGCCGCCGAAGGCAAGGCCAAGTTCACCGATGAGACCTTCGTCAAGACCATGAAGGCTTGGAAGCAGATGATCGATGATGGTCTGTTCCAGGATGGTGCAGTTGGTACTGCGACCTACCCGGATGCTCGCGACAACTACTTCTACGCCCGCAAGTCCGCTTTCTTCCCGACCGGCTCCTGGCACGTTTCCGCCGTGCTGCCGAACGATGAGACCAAGGGCACGGCCGTTGAGAAGGACGAGCTAGGCATGATGGAATTCCCGCAGGTGGGAGACAAGGCCACCGGCCCGACCACTGGTGTGGACTTCGGCCTGAGCGTGAACAAGGACTCCAAGAAGAAGGAGGCCGCCATGAAGTTCATCGAGTTCATGACCACCGGCGAAGGCCAGCAGGAGTGGATCAACACGCTGCAGGGTGCTCCGGTCGACAAGGACATGAAGGTCGAAGTGCCGTCTGACGCCACGGAATCCGCCAAGGCCAGCATCGATTTGGTGACCAAGGGCCAGGCCTCTTCCAAGCTTGAGCGCAAGCTCACCTCCCAGGAACTCAACGACGAGATCGGCGTGCAGATGCAGAACGTCTACACCGGCGACGCCACCGTTGACTCCGCGCTGAAGGCCATTCAGCAGGTCAACGAATCCATCGAAAGATAGGAATATCACATAGTTTCTACTCCTCGAGCGGGCCCGTCCGGTACGAATTCTCGTTGCCTGGCGGGCCTTCTTTGTTGGTTTGCCGAAGTGGCCCTGATTTATTACCGCCGGCGGAGTCTGTTGACGGTTGCAGCGGGAGTCGTGGGCGGCGTGTCGGACCCGTCCCTGCTGGCGGGGCTGTCGGCAAGGCCGACTGGGGGTGATTCTGCGGACGCCTGAACGAAACGGCCTGCGGGGCGATATCCCACATGGTTTATGCTGGAAACACGCATCTGAAACGTTCGGCAACCAGTATGGCGACGTGGATGGTGCCATGCCGAGTGGTTGATGGACTGAATATGAGGGGGCGCTATGGTTGCGAGTTCGCGCAAGGCGACGCTGCACGATGTGGCGAAACGTGCGCACGTGTCCGTGGCATCAGTGTCCAATTACCTCAACGATTACCCCTATATGAAGCCGGCCACGCGCGAACGTATCCAGCAGGCCATTGACGAGCTGGGCTATGTGACCAACCAGCAGGCTCGCAATTTGCGTTCCGGCCGCACAGGACTCATCTCATTGTCTCTGCCGGATTTGAACCAGATTTACTTTTCCGAACTGGCCGAAGAGATGATCACGCGGGCACGGGAATATGGATACCGCATCATCATCGAATCGACCGGCAACGACCGCCAGCGCGAGATCGAGAGCGCACATGCCATGGCCAGCAATATGACCGACGGACTTATTTTGAGCCCCACGGCCATGCGGGCGGAGGATGTGGCCGAGCTCGAGGGCGACTACCCGCTGGTAGTGCTGGGCGAGCGTATCTTCAACGCACCTGCGCCGCACGTGGTGATGCCCAATGAATTGGGTGCCCAAGCCGCTACCACGCATCTGCTGGAGGCCGGATGCCGCACCGTCGCCGTGGTGGGCGGAACGTTGGACGAATCCGTGCCGTCCTCTCGTTCGATGCGAACCAAGGGGTATCTCAGCGCCTTTGCGGAACGTGGAGTGACGCCTGATCTGAACCTGATCCGCGAGTGCGGCGAATGGACCAGTGCCGAGGGCGCTCAGGCGGTACGTGAGATGTATGCGCAGGGCATTCGACCGGATGGCATTTTTGCGCTGAATGATTTGCTGGCGATGGGTGTTATCAGTCAGCTGCGGGAAATGCGCGTGCGAGTGCCGGAAAGCGTGCGTGTGGTGGGCTTCGATGATATCGATGAGGCTAAGTACACGATTCCCCCGCTGACCACTGTGGATCCGCAGCGCGCGCGTATTGCTGAGATTGCCATCACGTCGATTCTTGATCAGGTCAAGACGGGGGCTCGGGCGCCGAGGCGGCGTATTGATGTGGAGTATTCGTTGCGTTACCGCGCTTCCTCGCCGCAGGTGTAGCAGTTGTGTTGGCCGGCTGGTAGGGTATTTGACGGTTTGCATATAACTGTCTGGTTCATTGGGCTGGCAGCTCAATACAAGATTTAGGACTCATAGGAAACACATGGGCTTCGTTAATTTCATCATCGAACTGCTGAAGGATCCGCGTGCCGCGATTGCCGGTTGGATTGCCATGGGCGTGGCGCCGACCCTCGGATTCATCTTCCTCATCATATTCATCGAAACGGGCGTGGTGTTCTTCCCGTTCCTGCCCGGTGATTCGCTGTTGTTCGCGGCCGGCGTGTTCGCAGCCCCGGATGCTGCGACCGGCAAGGCCGCGCTGCCGCTGTTCTGGTTGCTGCCGGTGGTTTGGTGCGCGCCGATTATCGGCGACCAGTGCAACTACTTCATCGGTCATTTCTTTGGCCGCCGTATTATCCAATCCGGCAAGGTGAAGGCGCTGACTCCTGAGCGACTGGCCAAAACCGAGGGCATGATTGAAAAGTGGGGCCCGCTGGCTGTGTTCCTGGGCCGCTTCTTCCCGTTCATTCGTACGTTCATGCCGTTCATTTCCGGTATTTCCGGTATGCGTTGGAGCCGTTTCACGCCGTTCTCAGTGCTCGGCGGCCTGTGCTGGTCCACGTTGTTCACGCTGCTGGGCTACTTCTTCGGCAACATTCCGGCCGTGCAGGATCACTTCGAACTGGTGATCGTGCTGATTCTGCTGGTTTCGCTCGCCCCGACCATCATCGGTCTGTTCAAGGCCAAGTTCGGCAAGAAGAAGCCGGCCAAGGTGACCGATGCTCAGTTGGATGCTATGGAAGACGGCATCAAGAACCTCGATAAGTAAGCAAGAAATGTAGATTACCGCATAAGGAATCGTCGTGAAAATGAAGGCCCTGACTGTGCGTATGAGGTCAGGGCCTTTTCTGCATGAGATGGGCGTGAAACAGCAGCGTGGTTATCCACATTTGTCGTGGACGACATGCCGGGGTGTGGATAACTCGGCAAGCTAGAACCACAATGGTCGATTCGTGTTGAGCATTGAACTCGGACACGTTTCAATCGGCTTATGAATAGCAACACCACACCCCGCGTGGCGCGTAGGATTACCTCGCCAGCGGTAGCACCTCCGGGCATTCCGCTGCCCACGGACGATGCGCCGATTCCAGCGCATCGCTACTACACTCCGCCGCCCAGGCCGTTGGCCTCATGCGAACGGCAGAGATCGGGCGAGGCTCCGGCACTCGCCCTAACTACAGACACCAGCTTCCATAACATTGTGACGATGACGTCAGGTCATGGAGGCGTGGGGTTGAGTGTCCTGGCTTCCATGCTTGCATGGACATTGGCGAGACGTGAACACAGCTGCGCTCTCATAGACGCTGACTTCGTGGCCGGATGCCTTGACCTGCTGCTCGGTGTGGAACGAGAGCCGGGCTTGCGATTCAGCCAAGTCGACGCGCCCCTCGGCCGTATCGAGGGTGAGGCGATGAACCATGAGCTGATGACGTGGGAGGGTGTGCGAGTACTTCCCTATGACCCTTGGAGCGCGCGCCAGCCTGACTGGTGGGAAGTCCAAGCGGCCATTCGAGCCTTGGCGGAAACGAACGACGTTGTCATCGTAGATGCCGGTCAGGGTGGACTCATTGAGACCGTACCCGATCTGCGCAGTGGCATGCAGGTGATTGCCGCGGAATTGTCGGTGATGGGGCTGGCCAGAGCCAAGTCGCACCGGTCCAGACTGGATTCATGGGGCTGTGAAGCGCCACATATCGTCGGCGTGGAACCACGTGGCGCTCCACGTGGGAGAGGCCACGTGGGTATTGGTGAGGCGCAGGACTATTTGACTGCCACGGTATTGGGGCCTGTCAAACCAAGTGTCAATCTGTGTGGAGACGTACTGGAAGGCCTCGGCATCAGATCGGTGACCAAAGGCAGCCGCAAAGCCGTGAGCTTGCTTGCCGATCTTGTCGAGCAGGCCATTCGCCCGGTTTCGGGAGCTTCTTGCAAGGACCGGTGATGCGGTATGGCTGCCGTAATCACTCGGGCTGATGAGCCCGGCGCAGTGCCCAGAACTGTGTTCTTCGGTCTATTGAATGATGTGGCATCCGACCCGCAGGTTACCGATCTGGCGGTGACCTGTGATGGCCGCGTTTGGGCGGACCGCGGCAACGGCATGCGAGAAACAGTATTGCGTGTGCCGTTTCGCTCGCCGCAAGTAGTTCGAGAATACGCCGTCCAACTGTGCGCGCAGCTTGGGCGCAGACTGGATGATGCCTGCCCGATAGCGGACGCCGCCAGTCCAGACGGCATCCGCGTGCATGCGGTGATTGCCCCATTGGTGCCACAAGGTGCCGCAATCTCCATACGGTTCCCTGACAGGACCATGGCATCGTTGCGACATCTGAGCCAATTAGGTGTATTCCCGGCTGCTTGGCTGCCGATGTTCGTGGGACTGGTGCGCAGACATGCCACAGTGCTGATTACCGGCGGAACAGGCGTGGGCAAGACCACCTTGCTCAAGGCGCTGCTGGCGCAATGCGATGTGAACGAGCGCATCGTCACCGTAGAGGAAGTTCGTGAACTGGGAGAACTGGGGCGTGGCGATCATGTGTCGTTGGTAACGCGCGAGGCGAATGTGGAGGGCGTCGGAGCCATAAGTCTGACGGACTTGGTCAAAGCGACGTTGCGAATGCGCCCCGACCGCGTGGTGCTGGGCGAATGCCGTGGCGCGGAAATCGTCGACCTATTGCGCGCGTTCAATTCTGGTCATCACGGTGGCATGACCACTGTGCATGCGGACGGCGTGAACCGAGTACCGTCCAGGCTGATTTCGCTTGGATTACTCGCCGGAGTCAGTCCACAGGCGTTGGCCATGCTGGCGGCAGGCGCTTTCGACGCGGTGGTGCATTTGGAGCGAGTGAACGGACAGCGGCGTATCACGCAGATCGGCGAACTGCGTGTAGCACATGGTGAACTGGCAGGAACACCGCTGGCGGTATGGAATGGCTGCCATCCTCCTCGGTATGCCGCCGAATGGGGGCACTTCATTGAACGATGGGGCATCGTTCCCGGGCCGAGTGGTGGTGGGTGATGATGTGGTGTGCTGTTCTGGTGGCGCTCGCCGTGCTGATATGGCCGGGGAACAAGTCCGGGAGGCTGTATCGGCTGGCTTACCGCGGGCTTGCGGTCGATTCCGCAGCCATAAACGAACCTCGATATGCCGGCTCACCTCGCGTGGGCGTTGCGCAGGTGATTACGTCCGCCATCGCGCGATTGCGAGGTGGCGGCACATTGGTTGAAGCATTCGAGGAACAATCCAGCAGACGCTTCGCCACTCAGCGCGTTACTGTGGAACGGCTCATAACGGTGTTCGAACAGCGGCGTCTGCCCGACGAATCACCAGCGCAGGTACTTGAAGCTGCACGCGGGGTCACCGCCGCAGCGGTTTTGAGCGATGAGCTCGGTTGCCAAGCAGTGCCATGTCTGGAAGCGGTATTGACTGCTTACCGGCAGATGAGGCTGATGCAGAACCTGCGATCGCAAGCATGTGCCGTTCCTAAAGCCACTGTGGGGCTGCTGAGCGCGCTTCCGGCCGTCACTGTGGCATTGGGCGAGCTTCTGGGAGCTAGACCATTGGCGTTCTTGCTTGGATCGCCACGCGGTGTGGTCTGCTTGGTATTAGGGGGATGTTGTTATGCTGCCGGCTTGGCATGGATGCGGGCATTGTTGAAAGGCAGCGGATTATGAGTACGGTGTGGGTACACGCCGCGGCAGGCTGTGCGGCGATCGCTAGTTGGCTGTATAAGGCTCCGTCTTGTCATGACAGCCGCTTGCCGGGCGAGGAACCGGCCGTAGCGCATGATTGCGGGTCGTCATGGACCATACTCATATTGCGTATGTCGCAGGTGTCCTTGCGTCAGGGCTCCTCGATTCCCCGGGCGCTTGACATGGTGGGCAAAGCCGTCGGCGGCGACTGCGGCGCTCGCATGAGCGAGGTCGGGAGATCCCTGACCAGAGGGGTTCCCTGGGCTGATGCGTGGCATGCCGCTATGGCTGTTCAGCATGAGGGTGCGCCAGCTGATAGTTCATCCGGAAAACGTACCAGCAGAACGCAACGAGATCTTGGCCTGCTGCAATCGGCTTTGGAATCGTCATGGACGCATGGCGATATGCCTGGCGTGCGCCTCGAATCCGCCATTGAACAGCTGGACCGTGACGAGCGTGCCGCCATCGAACGGAATGCCGCGAAGCTGTCGGTAAAGCTACTGATGCCTACAGGGCTATGTTTTCTGCCGGCATTCGTGCTGGTAGGAGTCATTCCGGCGATTGCGTCCTTCATGATGTGAATATAGGCGTGAACTGAGTGCGCTTAGGGTGAATCTTGTTGTATCGCTCGGTATTGCACTTGGCTGCGTTTGGTTATCCACATTGGTGGTGGACGACACGTCGGGGTGTGGATAACTCGGCAAGCTAGAACCACATACCCCGTTTTCCCTGGTGCATGAAGCGTTGATAGTCCACAGTGGTATGCACCCCGCGTCAACCCGGCGCGGGGGCCAACCACTCACACACGCATGGGGAAGGTGCGAAGCCACTGCGCAGCTTCCCCTCCTTACCGAAAGGAACGCCAATGAATACCCCTATCCCCGTCATCGTCGACGGGCAGGCCGGCATCTTTGCGCACAGCAAGGCTCGTGTGGCCACGCTGAACGCCAAGGCGAAAGAACGGCTATGCCTCATGGACGCACGCATCCGCACCCTCATGGCTGAGCCCGAAGAAGGCGCGGCCACTGCGGAATACGCAGTCGTACTCGTTGCGGCTACAGGCTTTGCGGCGGTGCTGGTCGCCATCCTGAAGTCGGATGCCATCAAGACGTTGCTGACCAACATCATCAAACAGGCTCTGAAAGTCGGGTGACAGCCATGAAGACCATGACATGCCGGTGGCGGCTCGCCAGACTGCCGCCAGACCTATGCACGGGATCGGCCACCGCCGAATTCGCAATCGTATTGCCCAGCATTATCGCCATCGCCGGGCTGATATTGGCAATAGGACGTGTGGTCATCGTTTCCATGGACTGTCAAAGTGCCGCGGCAGCGGCTGCACGCGAGTTTGTGGTTACCGGTGACGAATCATCCTCGCGCAGCATAGCTGCGGACGTTGCCGGGGGAAAGCCCCACGTCAGCATTGCCCACGACGGCCAATCGACGAGTGTGACGGTCGAATGTTCGGTATTGCCCGGTCCGCTGGATGTAACTCCAACGCGGGTTACCGGCAACGCTACGGCGATAAGCCAATAACGGTCGGCTGGCTGGGCGGCCGCAACAGAAAGGAACTGCGGTGCAGGGAATGCGTTATGAGGAGGGATCGGGCACGATGGCCGGAGCCATGCTGGTTATGGTGGTGGGCATTGCGCTCGCGGTGGCGGCAAGTGTGGGCAACCTCATGATCTGCCAGAACCGAGCGCGTTCCCTCGCCGACCTTATCGCCTTTGACGCCGCGTATGCGCTGTGGCATGCGGATATCGGTGATCCATGTGCGCTCGCCGCCAACATGGCTGAAGCGAATGGTGTAGTTTTGGGCTCCTGCTCCGTGCGGGATGAAGACGTGTTGGTAACCATCAAGGTGGAAACCATGGTCCTGGTGGCATCATCCGTGGAGCGGATGGCTCGGGCCGGACCGGTGAGTTGTACGGAAGGAGACAATTATCACAATAATGGACCGTAAAGCACCGATACTCTGGCGGGCTTCTGGGCCTTTGGCTAAGGTGAGAGCATGAGCGAGAGTGAACGCAACGAGCGCCGTCGCGTGGTGGCCATGGTGGGCAACCCCACTTCCGATAAAGGCCGTGGCGCTAAGGTGGACGCGCAGGTATTGGGTCTGCTGGAGGAAGCCGGCCGTGCCCATAACTTCGACGTCATCGACATCACCGGCACGAGTTTCGACGATTCCCTGAACCAGGCGCGTGAACGCGCGCACGAGTACGACTATCTCGTAGTGGTCGGTGGCGACGGCATGATCGCACTTGGAGCGAACGCCGTGGGCTGCAGTGGCAAGCCGTTGGGCATCGTGGCCACGGGGTCGGGCAACGATTTCGCACGAGGACTGAAGCTGCCGGTCAACCGTATCGAAACCGCAGTGGAAGGTATCGTCGGTGCTATCGTGCGCGGATCACACATCGATGTGGACATGGGACGCGTGACCTCTTTGGACGGCGGCTATGCCGTGGATCCCTCCACTGGCGAGGAGTACGAGTACCAGGAGAGCAAGTCCGCCGAGCATCCGATTGACCGGTACTATGCGGGCATGCTGTCCTGTGGTCTTGACGCGAGCATCAACGACCGTGCGAATCATTCGCATCTGCCGACCGGCACCATGCGCTACTTTGCGGCGGTGCTGGTGGAGCTGACGCATATGAAGCGTTATGGTTACCACATCAAAGCCACATTGGCGGACGGGACCACGGATGAACGAGACATCATCACACCATTGCTGACGATTGCGAATTCGAGGCATATCGGTGGCGGCATTGAGGTCTCGCCGTACTCCTGCTTCTCCGATGGATTGTTGGACCTGGTGTGGATGGACCACGTGCCGAACTTCGGCGAATGCGCGGTGGCCATTTCGAATGCCTATAACGGCAAGCTACTTGCTTCAAAGGTGTTCGGCTGGAAACGTATCCGTGAAATCGAAGTCACGCGGGCAACGGAAGGAGACGAGCCGCCGGTGCTGATGGCGGACGGCGAATATATCGGGCATTTGCCATTTAGGGTAGTGGCCGAGGACTGCGCGTTGCGCGTGCTAGTGCCGCCGGCCGTAGCCGCCCGTGAGGTGGATTCCCGACAGGAAGTGCTCAACGCCATTGCCCGAGATGGTCGCGATCCCGTGACCGGCCAGTTCGCGTGACCCGATTATATTGGCTCCCCTCATTAGGCTGAGCCGTAAAGCAAACAGCCCAGTGGGCTGTTTGTAGGCGAGGGTTCGACGATAGTCGAACCAGAAGAAAGTCAGCCGTAGGCTGTCCGCAATTGCGGACGAGCTGGCCGCGAAGCGGACTGAGGGGAGTGCGGGAGAGCGGTACCAGAGCCAATGCCCGTCAGACCTCAGACGACATAGCTTTCGATATGCAGCGTCTGCGCCATGACCTCTTTGATGGTTCGGTCGCTGATGTTCGGATGCGAGCGAATCAGTGAGATAAGCCCCACAATCAGTGTGAAGAACGTCTCATGGACGTTGGTGATTGGCAGGCCATGCATCTGCTCGAAATCACGTACGGTGGTCTGGGCAATGTAGTCGGCAATACGGTCCGCCGCGCGGTCAATGAACTTGATATACAGTTCGGCGTTGCCGTCTTGGATCATACGGTTTGAGAAGGGGCTCTCGTCGGCGATCAGGGAGCGGAGTACATGCACGATGTCGTCTAATGCCTTGTTCACGTTGCCTGTTTCGCGCGCTTGGTTCCACTGCTTCAACGTGGTGAGGATTTCGTCGATGACGTTATCGAGTACTGCGTCAGCTACGGCTTCCTTGTCTTCGAAGTAGTGGTAGAACAGCGAACGCGTCATACCGACTTCGCTTGCGATGTCGGAAACGGTGATTTTGGAGAAGCCTTTTTCCAGACACACCTTGCGCGCGGCTTGCACGATGGCGTCGCGCCGGGCATCGCCGCGGGTGGGGCGTTTCTCGTCGAGGATATCGCTCATGGGTGCCTCCTGACCACAACCGTTATTGACACTATGTTAATACAAAGAAAGCGGTTAATAACAATAAAAATGCGGTAACCGTTGTCAGGTGAATGTCGTTGGAATATAAAGAGTTTTCCCGATTCGGCAACTATGAGCCCGGTTTATCTTGACTTTTTATCGGTTAATTCTGAGGGCAAAGGTAGGTTAGTAGCTATGGCACTTGCACTGTATCGTCGCTATCGTCCGGACACCTTCGAAGGGGTCATCGGCCAGGACCAAGTCACGGTCCCGCTGATGCGCGCCTTGGACGAGGGCAAGCTCACACATGCCTATCTGTTCTCAGGGCCGCGAGGCTGCGGCAAAACCAGCTCCGCGCGTATCCTGGCCCGTTGCGTCAACTGTGCCAAAGGGCCGACTTCCCACCCCTGCGGCGAATGCGAAAGCTGCAAGGACCTGGCCACCGGCGGTCCGGGTTCCATCGACGTGGTCGAAATCGATGCGGCCTCGCACAACGGTGTGGATGATGCTCGAGAATTGCGAGAACGCGCTGGGTTCGCCCCTGCGCGCGACCGCTATAAGATTTTCATTCTCGATGAGGCCCACATGGTCACGCAGCAGGGCTTCAATGCGCTGCTTAAAATCGTTGAAGAGCCGCCTGAACATGTGATGTTCATCTTCGCCACCACCGAACCAGACAAGGTGATCGGCACCATCCGTTCGCGCACCCACCACTATCCGTTCCGTCTGGTGCCGCAGGAAGTCATGGGTCCCTACCTGGAGACGATCTGCGACAAGGAAGGCATCAAGCCCGAGCCCGGTGTGCTGAAACTGGCGATGCGCGCCGGTGGCGGCTCCATGCGAGATACCCTGTCCGTGCTTGACCAGCTGATGGTTGGTTCGGTCGAAGGCGTTATCACCCATGATGCCGCTGTAGCCCTGCTCGGCTTCACGCCGGAGGCACTGATCGGTGAGGCCGTGGATGCGGTAATCGATCACAACGGCGAAGCCCTGTACGGCGTTATCCAGAAAGTCGTGGTCGGCGGATTCGATCCGAGACGATTCGTCGAAGACCTACTGGCTCGTGTGCGTGATCTGCTGGTGCTTACGTTGGCCGGGGACCGTGCGGAATCCGTGCTGTCCGACACGGCTGAGGCCGAGGATATGGACGATCTGCACCGCCAAGCCAAGGCGCTGGGACTGGGCGCACTGACCGCAATGGCAGACATCATCAACACTACGTTGGGTGCCATGACCGGAGCCATTTCTCCGCGTATGCGCTTGGAACTGCTGGCCGCGCGATTGTTGGCCGGCAGTGAATCAGGCTTTGCAACAGCCGCTCCCGCGCCAGCTTCTTCTGGTATGCCGCCTGCGGCTGCTTCTTCGACTTCGACTGCGTCAGCCGCTTCCGGTACGGGTGCCAGTGGTTTTGCCGGCGCATCGCGGGGCGGGTTTGCCGGAGCCTCACATGGCGGATTCTCCGGTGCTGCACGCAACCAGCAAGCAGCCGCGCCTCAGAGCACCGCTTCCCATGAATCTGTTGGAGGCAACGGCCCGGTCAGCGACCGACCCGCGGACTCTCCGTCTGTGCAACCTGCTGTAGCAACTGCTGCTGCCGGTGCCGGGTGGGGCGCTCCCGCCGCGTCGCCGGCCGTCCCGGCTCAACCGGTGGCCTCGCCTGCGGCATCGGATAATCGGTCCATCGACGAGAAGTGGGATGCAGCCGTCGCCGCTTTGCCGGAAACCATTCGTGAATATGTGTCACGAGACAAGGTGCCGACCGTAAAATTCGGCCCCAACCGTAAGGGTCTGCCTTGCCTGTCGATGACGTTCGACAAGTCGCTGAGCCAGCACGCTTTCGCCTTGGCCGTGGATAACAGCGGTAAGAAGGCGGCGGCCGTGGTGATGGATGCCGTGCGCAACGAGTTCGGCGCCAATGCGGTTATTGCACCTTCTGCGGTCGCGGCGAATGGCGAGCGAGTCGAATCCGTCAAACGTATGAGCCCGGAGCAATTGGCCAAGGTCAAGCAGCAGATTGCCATGGCCAAGGCTGGATTGGCCGCGTCGAGTTTGGGCGCGGGCCTGGGCATTCATATGGGGGGCGAGCCGAAAGCTCCGAAGCCGACTGAAACAGGCCGAGCCGAGGATACGGATGACAGCCATCGAGCCGGCCAATCCAGTGCATCCACGGCGGCGAAGAACTGGAGTGACGATGACCCTTGGGCCAAGCCGGCCGTAAGCAACGCTTCGCCGCAATCTGCAGACGGGTTCGCACCTAACGAGCCCGTTGCTACGCCTGCGCCCGAAGAGCATCACAAGAAGCATGTTGCGGTTCCGGACATCAGTGACGGTGTTGATCCGTGGGCCGCTCCGGCTGCTCCTGTTGCACCCACTGCGTCCGTTGCGTCCGCTGGACCCACTGGACAGTCCACTGGGCAGCCAGCCGCCGCATCTTCTGCTACGGCAGTTGCCGGCGAGAGCGACGATCCATGGAATCAGACGCAGTCTCAGGCCGCGGTCTCACCGGCGTCGCAACCGGCCGAAGCCGACCCGTGGAACCAGCCATATCAGCAGTCTCCTCACGATGATCCGTGGAATCAGCCGCAGGGGAACCATGCTCAGGCGGCTCCGCAGCCAGGAGACGACCCGTGGAATCAGCCTCAGTCCCAGACTCCGGCTTCTTCGGTTCCTCAGACAGTGTCGGGCAATATGTCGGGCAATGACCCGTGGAACCAGCCCCAATCGGTTCCGCAGCCGGCTGCCGGCGATGACCCATGGAATCAGCCACAACCCGCTCAGTCTTCATCATCAGCGGTTCCGGCTGATGATCCGTGGAATCAACCGCAACCCGCACAGCCGACCCCGAATGCCGACCCGTGGAATAGCCGGCCCCAGCCCCAGCCGAAACCACAACCGCAAGTCGCGGCCGAGGATGACGAATACTCGATGAGCGACCAGTCGCTCGGCGAGGCGACGGCCATGAATCTCGACGATCTGAAAAAGCTATTCGAGGTCAAAAAAGTCGAGCAATTCGCGGCAGATGATCCGAAGAACCCCAAGAACATCCAGCCTGCCAAGAAGCACTCGGATGAATAATGAGGACGAATAACGAGGAATACCCATGGCACTTGCTTATGACGGCGCAATACAGCGACTGATCGACGCTTTCGGGCGGCTGCCCGGCATCGGGCCGAAGGGCGCGCAGCGTATCGCCTTCTACATGCTGTCCGCGCCCGAAGATGAAGCGCGCGATTTGGCCGAGGCCATCGAAGAGGTCAAGGCCAAGATCCGCTTCTGTGATATTTGCGGCAACGTGTGCGAATCCAGCCCCTGCCCGGTATGCGCCGACCCGAGACGCGACCGTTCGGTGATCTGCGTGGTCGAAGAGCCCAAGGATGTGATGAGCATCGAGCGCACGCGCGAATACCACGGCCTATACCATGTGCTCGGTGGCGCAATCAACCCAATGGCCAACGTTGGCCCTGCTGACCTGCGTATTCCCGGTCTGCTCAAACGCTTAGAAGGCGATGAGGTCAAGGAAGTGATTATGGCGCTCGACCCGAATATTGAAGGCGAGGCCACCACCAGCTACTTGACCCAGCTATTGCGACCCGTAGGTGTCAAGGTCACCCGACTTGCCAGTGGCCTGCCGGTGGGCTCCGACTTGGAGTATACCGACGAAATCACGCTGGGCAGGGCACTGGCCGGTCGGCGCGAGGCCTAAGCCAGCGTATCATTGGCGCTCTCGCCCTTGCGGCGCATCCACGGCCAGAATGCGCCGTGGCGGATGATGCGCGCGGCCTTGTGCCGTCGCGCCAACCAGATGATGAACAGTCCTGCCGCCAGTATGCCTAGACCAACACCAAGGGCGATATTGCGCGCGTCAAGCACGTCATTCGGCTCGGGGGCCGGCATCGGAATCGCCACGCGGTGCCCGGAGATAAGCAGTCGGTGCGTGTTCACGCCGTATGGTGTACAGGTCATCAAGGTGGCACGGTCCTCACCCGGCACAATCTTGAGCTTCGACGTGTCATCCGGCAAAATCACCGAAATGCGGTCCACTTTGTAGCCCAAAGTTTCGCCCATGACTTCGATGTAGAAGAAGTCGCCCTCTTTCACCTCGTCCAAACGGGTGAACATCAGCGCTTCAACCAACCCGCGGTGCCCGGTAATGACCGAATGGGTGGATTTACCTCCCACCGGCAGCGACGTGCCGTACAAATGGCCGGCACCAGAAGCCAGTGCTTCCTCGGAAGTGCCGTGATAAATCGGCAGATTGATGGACTGCTTGGGCACCTTGATTGTGCCCATCACGCCGTTGCCGGTATTAAGCAGTGACTGGTATTCCTTGTCTTTCTTTGAGGCGGAATCCTCGCCGCTGGCTTGGGATCCTCCTTGAGCGGCGGCGAACGGATCGACGGCTTCACCCAAGATAGGCTGGCTGGATTCAGCGAGCTTCTTGTTGTATGCGCGGGCCGCCGTGAGCTTGTCTTCCGCCTGCGGGTAAGGCCAGCCGGCTACTTCTTTGGCCGTGGTGGCGGTGGTGGCGGCCAAGTTGCGGTCGGACTCGAATTGCAACGCTAGCGGGAAGCAGGCCACGGCGATTGCGGCGATCAGCAACACAATGGTGATGATGCGCATCGCCCACAGATTGCGCTGCAGGCGTCGGCGCTCGGCCACGAGATCGCTGATATCGATGACTTCGTCAAATGGTGTTGGAACGAATGCTGCGGGCTCGGGACGCGCTGAGGAAACGTTGTCATTTGCAGATGCGTCATCCGGCATGGCCGCGTTGTTTTCCCGCATTTTCTGTGAGGCACGCTTACTCGTCGAACGTCGATGCAGCAATGCCATAGTCGCCTGTTCCTCCGTTTGATCTGCTCATGATTTGCTTATACAAGACGGCCGGGTCCGTCTTAGTCGTGCGTGGCATAGGTGCTGTCGCAAATGGCAACACCGCACGCGCCATACTGCGAAACGTTACTCCGCACCAAGCCTTTCATGCAACATGCCGACGGGGCCATATAGGGGCAATGTAGGGGGGTATAAGAAGTCTGAAAAATGCGATACGAACAACGTTGCTACGGCTGTCAGTGATGTGGCTTACTTCGGACAAGCCGTTGAGATACAAGAGACTGCAAAGGATTGCAAAGTATGGCAACATGATAAGTCGCGGCGTCGGCAATATTTGGCAGAGCTTTCAAATAGGGGGGTATGAATGCATAAAGAGGGAATATGTTACCCCGATAAAAAGAGGCGCTATTGCTGTTTTCGTGGATGTCGGTTCGTCGTCGAGCCGTTGGTTTCGTAGGCGTGAGGGGCGTTCCCGCGTATTCTGTTTTCCGACCAAAGAAATGAATCGCGAAGAACGCCTGAGCAAAAGCTCATTCACCAGATTGCCGAACGTCAAAGGCACGGTTGCAGAGGATGCGCGGATCACGGGTTCGCCGCTGCGTTCCGAATTGGCTAGTGTGCTCAGAGAAAAGATGGCACTGTCTGGGCATCTCATCTTTTTAGGTCAAGGAAAAGGGTCTGGCGATAGGCGGTGATGACGCCCATCGTGTTGGTGGCACTGTTGCTGCAAAAAGGAAAAGTCTAGTTCGTAATCTAGTGTCCAACTTCCCTAATAGGAATGGTCCAACTTCCGCAACGAAAATGGTCCAACTTCCACAATTAGAATGGTCCAACTTCCGCAATAGAGTGATTTATAGGTTGATGTTTCGACGGTTTGCGGGAGGGCACATATGGCAGGGGAGAGCTCGGAGATTCAACGTGGCGAGTACCTTCCTCGAGTGGCTGATGGGTTGCTGACTCAGGCATTGCAGTCTTCTGGTGCCGTTCAGATTAAAGGTCCAAAATGGTGTGGCAAGACTGCAACGGCAGAAAGGCAGTCGGCGAGTCAGGTCTTCATGCAGGACCCGGATCGCAGTGCTACGCTGTTGGCCTTGGCTGATACAAAGCCTTCTCTCATCCTGCGAGGTGAGGAGCCGAGACTCATTGATGAATGGCAGATGGCCCCGCAATTGTGGGACGCGGTGCGTTTCGCCATTGATCGAGGGCGCGGTCGTGGCCGATTCATCCTAACTGGATCGGCGACTCCTCAACAGGAACCAGCTCATTCCGGAGTGGGAAGAATTGCCCGATTAACCATGCGTACCATGTCCTTATTTGAATCGCAGGAATCGACGGGCGTTGTTTCGTTGGGAGAGTTGTTCGATGGCAACCATGATGTTTCGGGTTTCTCCGATTTCGATATTGAAAACACCGCGTTTGCGCTATGCCGCGGTGGCTGGCCTGAAGCAGTAGTCGAATCTCGAGTAAATGTTGCCTTGCGCATGGCCGCGGATTATGTCGAAGAACTACTTGATTCTGACATCAATCGTATGGATGGCATAAAGCGCAATAAAACTTGGATGCGTCTGATTATGCGCTCGTATGCGCGCAATATTTCTTCTCAGGCGTCGCAATCCACTATCGCGGCGGATATGCAGGGTGAACCGCCTTCGGAAGGTACACTCTCTGATTATTTAGATGCATTGTCGCGAGCTTGCGTGACTGAAGATCTTCCAGCTTGGAACCCTCGTTTACGTTCTAAGACTGCAGTGAGAACGAGCCCAACCAGACACTTCAGCGACCCGTCGATAGCTTGTGCGGTACTGCACGCGACCCCGGAGAAACTCCTTAATGATTTCGAGACCTTTGGCTTGCTGTTTGAGTCCATGTGTATTCGCGATCTGCGTGTGTATGCTGATGCGCTTGGCGGAGATGTGTTCCATTATCGGGATAAGACGGGATTGGAATCTGATGCGGTCATTGGCCTGCATGATGGACGATGGGCTCTCATTGAGGTCAAGCTCGGAGAAAAGCAGGTTGATATTGCGGCGGCCCATTTGAAAAAGTTGGCTGACAGAATTGATCAAGATCACGAAGGCCGTCCGTCATTCTTGATGGTGCTGACCGCTACGGCTGCCGCTTATCGCCGGGACGATGGGGTATTGGTAGTGCCGTTGGCCACGCTTGCTCCGTGAACTCGTATCGTGCGTTTGACGCATCGTTCCCAACACAAAAGGAAAAGGCCCGGGCTGCGGGACCGGGCCTTGAAAAGGAGAGAGGAAGAAGAAGGTATTCAGTTATGGGGTTCTGCGGAAACCTCGCCGGTTTGCTTTCGTTTGCCGGTAATTGATAGTTAACCGCTCGAATCTCAAAGGATGGATGCGGCCGCCTCAAAGAATCGCCGGTGAAAACTTGAATATTTGCTGAACAACGTAGGCCATGCCCGTGTCCACATGTCGGCGCGGGGTCGCGGGGTAAACGCGGCAACCTTTATAATCGTTGCGTTTGCGTAGAATATCGAGCAAACTCCCCTAAGAGAAGAACAAAGGACAGCAGTGGCTCTCATCGTGCAGAAGTACGGCGGTTCGTCGGTCGCCGATACCGAATCGATCAAACGTGTGGCCAAGCGCGTTGTTGAGACGGAAAAGAAGGGTAACAAGGTGGCCGTGGTGGTCTCCGCCATGGGCGACACCACCGATGACCTTATCGATCAGGCGCTGAGCATCGACTCCAACCCGCCCGAGCGCGAGATGGACATGCTGATGACCGCAGGCGAGCGAATTTCCATGAGCCTGCTGGCCATGGCCATTCACGCCGAAGGCAGCCGTGCCCACTCCTTCACCGGTCAGCAGGCCGGCTTCTTCACCGACGCCCGTTACGGCGCGGCCCACATCAAGGCCGTGAGACCGGACCGCGTGAAGAACGCGCTCTCATTGGGAGACATCGCCATCGTTGCCGGCTTCCAGGGCATCAACGCCAAGGGTGACGCCACCACGCTCGGCCGCGGTGGTTCGGATACCTCCGCAGTGGCGCTTGCCGTGGCGCTCGGTGCCGATATCTGCGAGATCTACACCGACGTGGACGGCATCTTCACCGCCGACCCGCGTATCGTGCCTTCCGCCCGCCGCATTCCGTCCATCGATTACGAGTCCATTCTGGAGATGGCGTCCTGCGGCTCCAAGGTGCTGGCGCTGCGCTGCGTGGAATACGCTCAGCGCTTCAACATGCCGCTGCACGTGCGCTCCTCGTTCTCCCGCCGCCCCGGCACATTGGTGGTGCCTGACGGTGTGGATCCGCGCACGCTGCCGAACATCGACTGAGCGAGACCGAACCGAACCCGAATAACCGACAAAATCGTTAGCAATATCAAGCAAGACAAGGCAAGACATGACTGAAGAAGAAGCGAAATCCATGGGCGACCTGTTCCCCGACCTGGGTCCTGAAGCTCCGGTGATTTCCGGCATCGCCCACGACCGTTCTGAGGCGCTGGCCACCGTGCGCGGCGTGCCGAACGAGCCGGGCATGGCCGCCAAGGTGTTTACCGAGCTGGCCACCGCCGGCGTGAATGTGGACATGATTGTGCAGGCCGGTGCGTCCGTGGGTACTGCGGACATCTCCTTCACTGTGCCGGAGGCCGCCGTCAAGCAGGTGCAGAACACGCTGCTCGACAAGCAGGACGTGCTGGGCTACCACTCCTTCGATGTGGATACCAACGTTGGCAAGGTGGCCGTGGTGGGCGTCGGCATGAAGACCCACTCCGGTCTGGCCGCCAAGTTCTTCCAGGCCCTGAGCGATGAGGGCATTAACGTGCTGATGATTTCCACTTCCGAGATTCGTATCGCCGCGCTTGTGCCGCTCGACCAGCTGAACGACGCCGTCAAGGCGCTGCACACCGCCTATGGCCTCGATGCCGACCAGATTGAGGCCGTGGTGTACGGCGGAACCGGTCGCTGAGCCGCGATACGTGCATTAAATCCGATGAAAGCCCTCCTCGCGGAGGGCTTTCTCGGTTTCGAGGGGCGGGTTTGGCCTCTTCCGGACGTCTACTTCCATTTCGAGGGGCTCCTCGAATGCGAGATCCCGAGTATAAACGGCATTGTGGCAACGTCATTCCGCCGTTTTTGCATGTTGTCTACTTGTCCATCAGCCCCTTGAAACGGAAGTAGACGTCCGGAGAACGTTAAATCAGCCCCTTGAAACGCGAGTTGGCGTTGATTTCCGGCAGAATGGGCAAAATGAGTCAGCCGCCGGCCGGAAACATCTCGCTGTATGGAGCGGAATATGCAAAGCCCGCTACCCGACGTGCATATAGTCGAGGTAGCGGGCGTGTTACAGACGGTTGCAACTACTTCTTGGTGATGTAGCCGAGGGCCTTGAGCATTTCGGCGCACTCGAGGGCACCGCCGGCGGCACCGCGCAGGGTGTTGTGGGCCAGACCTACGAACTTCCAATCGAAGATGGAGTCCTCGCGCAGACGGCCGATGGAAACACCCATGCCGCCCTCGTAATCCACGTCGAGCTTGACTTGCGGGCGATCCTCCTCAGTGAGGTACTGGATGAAGTGCTTCGGCGCGTGCGGCAGGCCGAGCTCGGACGCCTTGGAGGTGTAGTTCACCAGACGATCAATGAGCTCTTCCTTGGTGGCCTTCTTGCCGAAGTTCAGGAACACGGTGGCGGTGTGGCCGTTGAGCACGGGCACGCGGATACACTGGGACGTGATCTTGAGGTCGCCGTCGAACGGCACAATCTTGCCCTTGTCGGCGTCCACATGGCCGAACACCTTGAGCGGTTCCTTCTCGCTCTTTGCTTCCTCGCCGGAAATGAACGGGATGATGTTGCCCACCATCTCAGGCCAATCCTGGAAGGTCTTGCCCGCGCCGGAAATCGCCTGATAGGTGCTGACGACCACCTCGCGTGGCTCGAATTCCTTCCACGCGGCCAGCGCCGGAGTGTAGGCCTGAATCGAGCAGTTCGGCTTGACGGCGATGAAACCGCGTGTGGTGCCAAGGCGCTTGCGCTGGTGCTCGATCACCGCGAAGTGTTCGGGGTTGATCTCCGGCACCACCATCGGCACGTCCGGGGTCCAGCGGTGGGCGCTGTTGTTGGATACCACCGGGGTCTCGGTCTTGGCATAACGCTCTTCGATGGCGCGAATCTCGTCCTTAGGCATGTTCACCGCGGAGAACATGAAGTCCACGTTCGCGGCCACGGACTCGGCGTCGTCGCCGTCCGCAACCACCATGTGCTTGGCGTATTCGGGCATCGGCGTTTCCATCTTCCAACGGCTGCCGACGGCCTCCTCATACGTCTTGCCGGCGCTGTGTGCGGAAGCGGCAAGCGTGACCACTTCGAACCACGGGTGGTTTTCCAGCAGCGTGATGAAACGCTGGCCGACCATACCGGTGGCGCCGAGAATGCCGACCTTTATCTTTTCGGACATGATGACCTCTATGACCTTCGGGTTTCGATGGGCTGATACGTTCAAGCGACCGTCTTGCAATGACCGCAAACACACGGTAATTGTACGAAACATGCAGAACAACAGTGGCCGTCTTCCCATATGGCGGCTCGGCGGCGCACCCCATGGCGTACCCCGCGCCGCGCAGCCCGATATCCTCTCCACAACTGGCAAAGTGACTAGCGAAGAGACGGCAGTGTTCTACACTGGTAGCCATGTCTATTGCATCAGTAGAGGCGCAAAAGCAACTCGACCGTATCGTGGCCCTCGGCTACCCGGACGTGGCGGATATGAGTGCCGCCGCATTCCGCGCGCTTGCCGAGCCGCTCATCGGCGCGCTCGAGCATTCCGATCTCGGCTCGAACATCCTACTGGTGCCTACGCGCGAGCTAGTCTCGCCCGAATCGCTGATTGCGCGAACCTCCATCAACCGCATGGCCGGCTTTACCACCATGCCTCCGCGAGACATCGCCAGCTTCCTGCCGCAAGACGGATTCATGCCGCCCGAAGGCCCGTTCTATCTGGTGGTCGATCCGCATACCGGCACCTGCTACATCAACCGCGAGCCCGACGTGGCCCGCAAGCTGATTGATTCCGACGAACGTCTGCCGCTCACCCTCGAAGAAGGCTTGGCCATCGCCACCCAGCACCCTGAATGGCTGTTGGAAAAGAACGGTTTCAACCTGCTTGGCTCGCGCAGCGCGGACGGGCGCGTGCCGAGCATCTGGATGAGTCAGAACGCGCCGAGGCTCGGCGCCGTGTGGCCGAATTCCAAGCACACGTGGCTCGGCAACGCGTTCTGCATGGCCCGCCGCGGGGTGTCGCTGTTCCGATAGGGCCGGTGGGCCAAAATTCGGTGCTATCCTTCCTAGGGCAGATGGGGCGTTTTGCGGACATCTACTCGCCTTTCTGAGGGCAGTCGCATCGGCGCGTGGGGGCGCTCCGCCGTTGGAATATGGCGCAATATGAGGGGCCGATGCCCGTGGCGCGCCCGTTGAGGTGCCCTCGGAAGGCGGAGTAGATGTCCGCAGCGGCGGAAATCCGCCCTCGGAAAGCCAAGTGGCGGTCGAAGCGCGGGCCGACGGAACACGCTCGTTGCGCGGCGTTAACAGATTGGACATCAGACGTCTGATGATAGTAGAATAGAAATGCTCAGGCACCGGCATTTCAAGGAGGAAACCAGCATGCCATCATTCGTCGTCGGCGCGTACGCGTCATTGCCCCAGGGGCGCGAAGCCCAGGAAACCTACTACGACCTGCTCGGCGAGCAGCCGTGGATCGAGGGCACCGAGCTGCCCTTCCCCGGCGACCTCGCGGACACCGCCGACCGCATCTGGCTGGCCGGCCACCTGCCCAAGCACTGGCGCGGCAACACCGTCACCGTCATCCCCGGCACCATGCAGCACGTGTGGAAGGACCCGAACTTCGGCCTCGCCAGCCCGGACGAGGACGGGCGCAAGGTCGCGCTCGCGTTCATGAAGCAGCTGCGCGAGGCGCTCGCCGACTTCGCCCAGTGGAGGGCCAGCCAGGACGTCAAGTTCATCGAAATCCACTCCGCACCCACGAGGATCGCCAGCCGCGACGCCATGGCCGCCTCGCTCGAGGCCCTCACGCAGCTGGATTGGTCCGGTGCCAAGCTGGTGATCGAGCACTGCGACAAGTACGTCGAGGGGCAGAAGCCGGAAAAGGGCTTCCTGTCGATTGAGGACGAGATCGCGCTGTGCGGGTCGGCCGGCATTGGGCTCACCGTCAACTGGGGACGCTCGGTGGTGGAGGGGCGCACGCCCGAAACCGCCGTGGCGCACGTGGAGGCCGCCGCGAAGGCCGGCGTGCTGAGCGGCCTCATGTTCTCCGGCGCCGGCCCGGAGGAGACCCAGTACGGCTACGGCTGGATCGACGGCCACCTGCCCATGAACCCGGACGAGCCGACCTCGCTCATGGACGCCGCCGCCATCAAGGCCGCCGTGCGCGCCGCCGGGGCGCAGGAGCGCCCGCTCGACTATCTGGGCGCCAAGGTGTGCGTGCCCAAGGACGCGACGGTCGAGGAGCGCCTCGACTATCTCGCGCGCATCCACGAGGCGGTCGTCGCATGAGCGCGGGGGCGGCGCCCACCTACCTCGCCTTCGACATCGGCGGCACCAAGGTCGCCTCGGGATTCGTGACGTTGCCCGCAAACGCAAACGCGGGCGCGGACGGCAGGCCCGAGGTGACGGCCCGCTGTGAAATCCCGACCGAGGCCGCGCGCGGCGGCGAGGACCTGAAGAACCGCATCGTCGCCTTCGCCGTCCGCCAGCTTGAGCGCGCCGAGGCCGAGGGCGTGGCGATCGCCGGCGTCGGCATCGCGGCGGCAGGCGTGCCGGACAGCGAAACCGGCGAGATCGTCTCCGCCACGGACATCCTGCCCGGCTGGCGCGGCCAGCGCATCTACGACGCGTTCGCGGCCGTGACCGACCTGCCGGTGCACATGATCGGCGACGTGGGCGCGCACGGTCTGGGCGAGGCGACGTACGGCGCCGGACGCGGCAGGGGCGTGGTGCTCTCGATCGGCGTGGGCACCGGCATCGGCGGCGCGATCGTGGTGGATGGCGCCCTGTTCACCGGCGCGCACGGCGTGGCCGGCCACGCGGGGCACGTGCCGAGCGCGCTGGGCCGCGGATTCCTATGCTCGTGCGGCACCCTCGAGGGGCACATCGAGCCGGTCGCGTCCGGCACGGGGCTGAAGGACCTCTACAATCGGCGCTGCGAGGAGGCCGGCGACGAGAACCTCCCGGCTGCGGACGGCGCCGAGGTGGCCGCCCGCACGGCCGCGGGGGAGGAGCTGGCCCGCCGCACGCTCACCGACAGCGCCCGCGCGCTCGGCGAATGCGTCGGCGGCATGGGCAACCTCATCGACCCGGACGTGATCGTGGTCTCCGGCTCGGTCGTCAAGGCCGGTCCGATCTGGTGGGACGCCCTGCGCGCCGGGTTCGCCGATTCGGCGCTCGCGCTCGTCAAGCCGACGCCGCTCGTCGAGGGCGAGCTCGGAGGGGCGGCGCCGCTGATCGGCGCGGCGGCGGCTGTCCACCGGCGCATCGGCGCGCCGGGCGACGCGCGATAGACAAGATGCAACAACAGGAAGGAACCAGCATGCATCAGGCAATCGAGAAGATCAGGGGCGGCCTCGTGGTGAGCTGCCAGGCGTACCCGGGCGAGCCGCTGCGCCACCCGGAGACCATGGCGCAGATGGCCATGGCGGCCGTGGAGGGCGGGGCCGTGGGCATCCGCTGCCAGGGCCTCGCGGACATCGCGGCCATCAAGGGCCAGGTGAGCGTGCCGGTGATCGGCATCTGGAAGGACGGCGAGGAGGGCGTGTACATCACGCCGACCCTGCGCCATGCCCGCTGCTGTGCCGCCGCCGGAGCGGACATCATCGCGATCGACGCGACCGGACGCCCGCGACCGGACGGGCTGACCTACGCCGAGACCGTGCGCGCCCTGCACGACGAGGGCGTGATCGTGATGGCCGACTGCGGCAGCTTCGCCGACGCCGAGCGCGCCGTGGAGGCCGGCACCGACATCATCTCCACCACGCTGTCCGGCTACACCGGCGAGCGCCCCAAGACCGACGGTCCAGACTTCGAGCTGCTCGGCCAGATGATCGAGGCGTTCCCGGACGTGCCCGTGCTGTGCGAGGGTCGCATCCACACGCCTGACCAGCTGCATCAGGTCATGGCCGCCGGCGCGTGGGCCGCGGTGGTGGGCACGGCGATCACGCATCCGACGACCATCACGCGCTGGTTCGAGGCGAAGCTGTGAGCGGGGCGGGGCGCATGCTCAGCTTCATTGCAGCGGGCGATCCGAATCGTCCCCTTGTCGTCCTGCTGCACGGCGTGTGCGACGCGGCGATTGCCTGGTCCGACTACATCGACTATCTCAGTCATGATTTTCGCGTGGTTGCGGTCGATATGCTGGGGCATGGCCTGTCGCCGCGATATGCCGATGCTCAACTCCGACATCCATTCGAATCCGCGTATGAGGCGTTTGAGGAGACCGTTGAATATCTTGAACACGTCCACGGTGGCAGGGCGATCATGATCGGGCATTCCATGGGAGGTGCGATTGTGACGATGCTGGTCAGGCGTCGTCCCGATCTTTGCCTCGGTGCAGTGGTCGAGGATCCCGCATGGCTGAACGATGAGCAGCGACAGCGGTATGTGGACAACGCGCCGGCCAATGCGGCGTTGCTGCACGACTGGGCATCCGACCCGGCCAACGCGATCCGTCACAATCAGACGCGTCGTCCGAATTGGCCGATGGAGGATCATATAGGCTGGGCCTATGGGCAGAACCGATGTGATCCGCGATTGGAGCTCACCGGCGTGGTCAGCTTCGCGGAGGACTGGCATCAGGTGGTGTCCTCGATAGAGGTGCCCTTGGTGGTGGTCTCGTCCGACGATCCCTCAGATCTCGTGGGTGTGCGCGGGCTGGAGGAAGTCAGGGCCATGGGGAAGCCGAACCTTGAAACGGTGTTCATTCCCGGGTGTGAGCACGGTCTGCGCAGGACTGACATTGCCGCGTTCAATCAGGCGGTTACGCCCATACTGCACCGCTGGGCCGCATGTGAATCTCATGTTTCCGGCGAAATATAAGTTGTCTGATGTCTTAGCACTGTTGTTACCGCGGTTTGAGACCGTTGCATTGCAAGGAAAAACGTGGTAGCTGCACTCATAAGACGGCTGATGAAACTTGCAATCAGACATCAGATGTCATATGATTAAGAAAGATTCGATTGGACAGAGAATCGAATCCTGATTCAGTTATCACTCAACGAAGAGGAGAAACCGATGTACTCGTGGAAGACCCGAATGGCCAAGACCGCCGCTACGGTATTGGCCGGCGCGCTCGCCTTGAGCGGCTGCGGTGGAGGAACCGGCACGACGAACGCCAAGGGGGGTCCCTCCGTCGCGGACACCATCACCGCGCAGGTGGCGTACAGCAGCCGTGACTTCAATCCGCTGTCCACGTCCATGGCCCTGCCGATGGCCGGCAACTGGCATGTGACCGAGGCGCTGTACACGCTGCAGATGTCCGACTATTCGTTGGTCTCCGGCTTGGCCGCCGGCGAACCGGAGAAGATCTCCGACACCGAATACGTCATCACGATCCGCGATGGCGCCAAGTTCTCGGACGGTAACGCCGTGACCGCCAACGACGTCAAGACCTCGTTCGAGCGCGTCATGGCGCCCGGCGGCGTTTACGCTCCGATGCTCTCGTTCATTGACTCGATCACCGCGCAGGGCGACAACAAGATTGACTTCAAGCTCAAGTACGCGTTCACCCTGTTCAAGGAGCGCATGTCGCTGGTACACATCGTTCCGGCCAGTCAGAGCGACGCGGACCTCAAGAAGATGCCGATCGGCTCCGGTCCGTGGAAGTACGTCGAGATCACCGATCAGCAGGTGAAGTTCGACAAGAACGAATATTACAACGGCGAATTCCCCGCGCAGGTCTCCCACATGGTGTGGAACGTGAATGTGGATGACACCGCCCGCGTCACCGCCATGCAGAACGGCAAGAGCGACATCATGGAGAACGTCCCCGCCAAGGCGTTCGACACCCTGAAGGCCGCCGGCGCCGACATCGAGACGGTGGATGGCTTCAATCAGGCGTTCATCATGTTCAACACCAAGCAGAAGCCGTTCGACGACAAGCGCGTGCGTCAGGCCGTGTTCTATGCGATCGACACCGAGAGCATGATCAAGAACCAGCTGTCCGGCGAGGCCAACATGGTCACCGGCTTCATGCCCGAGAGCTTCAAGGCCTATCACAAGGCCTCCAACGTGTATACCTACAACCCTGAGAAGGCCAAGGAGCTGCTCAAGGAGGCTGGTGTGTCCGAAGGCGTGAAGTTCACGCTCTACACCACGGATCAGACTTGGATCACCCAGCTGGCGCCGCAGATCAAGAACAACCTCGACGCGATCGGCTTCAACGTGGACATTCAGTCCATGAAGTCCTCCGCCCTGTTCCCGACCATCACCGATAAGGACGACGCCGACTTCTCTATGGTGCTTGGCCCCGGCGATCCGACCGTGTTCGGCAACGATCCCGACGTGCTGCTCAACTGGTGGTTCGGCGACACCGTCTGGACCAAGCAGCGCATGTTCTGGAACGGCTCCGACGGATACAACAAGCTGCATGAACTCATGGACAAGGCCGCCCGGTCCTCCGGCGACGAACAGCAGAGCTACTGGAACGAGTGCTTCGACCTGCTCTCCGACGAGCTGCCGATGTACCCGCTGTTCCACCGCAAGCTTTCCACCGCCGTCAAGAAGAACGTGTTCAGCTCCTACACCCCGATTGGAACCACTGGCCTGTACTTCCTGAACTCCAAGCTGAACGGCTGATCCACACAAGTCATTCGCCATCACATCCCGAGGGCGCTGCTGCGCAAGCAGCGATGCTGACGCGGCGACGCCCTTATTTTGCGCAACCATCCATTTGAGGAGCATATAGAGTGGGCAATTTACTTCGTTTGTTGGGAAGACGATTGATATCCCTGCCGTTTGTGGCATTCGGCGTCGTTTTCCTCGTGTTCTTCCTGATGTCGTTCTCCCAATACGACCCCGCGGTCTCGGCTCTCGGCGAAAACGCCACGGCCGAGCAGCTTGCGGCATACCGCCACGAGATGGGCTTCGACCGATCGTGGGGCGAGCAGTTCCTGTCGTATCTCGGCGGCCTGTTCCAAGGCAACCTCGGCGTATACGGCGTGAACAAGGATTCCGTGTCTTCCCGCATCGCGACTGCTTTCCCGATCACGTTGCAGCTGACGTTCATAGCGCTGATCATCGCCGTGGTGTTTTCGGTGATTTTCGGTGTGCTCGCCGCCCTTTACCGTGACACGTGGGTCGATCAGGTCATCCGTGTGATTTCCATCATCGCCATCGCTACCCCGTCCTTCTGGCTGGGCGTGCTGCTGATCTACCTGCTGCAGATTAAGCTGGCCCTGCTGCCGGGTGCGGGCGAGCTCGTGCCGTTCAGCGTGGATCCCGGTGAATATCTGGCGCGCATGGCCATGCCCGCGTTCTCGCTGGGCTTCCCTGTCGCCGGACAGATGACCCGCATCATCCGAACCTCCATGGTCGAGGAACTGGATAAGGACTATGTACGCACCGCCATCGGCGCCGGCGTGCCCAAGCGCGTCGTCATTGCGCGCAACGTGTTCCGCAACGCCCTGATTACTCCGGTCACGGTGCTTGGTATGAAGATCGGCTACCTCATGGGCGGCGCCATCATCACCGAGATCATCTTCTCCCTGCCCGGCATGGGCACGGCGCTGTTCGAAGGCATCAACGGCAACGAGCCGATTCTCGTTCAGGGTGTGGTGCTGGTGGTGGCTCTCGCGTTCGTGATCATCAACATCATCGTTGACATGCTGTACGTGCTTATCAACCCGAGAATCAGGACGGTGTGACATGCTGTTTGGCAAACCCAAAGTCGTGGACGCGGTGTCGCGTCCCGGAGTGAAATTCAACCGTTTCAGCAAAATGACCATTGGATCCAGGCTCGCGTTGCTGTTTATCGCGCTGCTGGTCGTCGTGGCCGTCGCCGCGCCGGTGATCTCGCCGGAGGATCCTCTCGCCATTACCGTGAGCTATCAGTCTCCGACCGCCGAGCACCTGTTCGGCACCGATAACGTTGGGCGCGACGTGATGACCCGCGTGTTCTACGGCGCACGGTATTCGCTCGTCATCGGCCTGCTGTCCATCCTGTTCGCCTTGGTGCTGGGCGCGCTCATCGGCGCGATCGCGGCCGTGGCCCGCACGTGGATCTCGGAAATCATCATGCGCGTCATCGACGTGTTCATGTCCGTGCCGGGCATCGCCCTCGCCGCCGTGTTCGTCTCGATCCTCGGCCAGTCCATGTTCGGCATCATCGCAGCCATCGGCATCCTGTACGTGCCGCAGATCGCCCGCATCGTGCGCGCGAACATCATCAGCGAGTACGGCAAGGACTACGTGCGCGCGGTCATCGTCTCCGGCGCCCGCGCCCCGTGGATTCTCTACAAGCATGTGATGCGCAACATAGCCGCCCCGGTTATGGTGTTCACCACACTGTGCGTCGCCGACGCGATCGTGTTCGAGGCGTCCCTGTCCTTCATTAATCTGGGCATTCCGGAGCCGACCCCGACGTGGGGCAACATCCTGTCCTCCGCCAAGGAAGGCGTGATCTTCGGCTACTGGTGGCAGGCGCTGTTCCCGGGCCTGATGATCATGATCACCGTGCTGTGCCTCAACATCCTGTCCGAGGGCATCACCGACGCCATGGTGGCCGCTCCGACCGCGCCGATCAAGGAAACCGACGAAGACAAGGAAGCCAAGCGTGAGGAGGATCGTCTGCTCGTCGATCCAGTCGCCGCCTACGCCGCCCAGCGCGAGAGCCTGGAGGAATCCCTTGCCAAGCTGCGCGAGGCCGAAATGAAGCGCACCGACCGCTTCGAGCCCAAGAGCACCGAGCCGCCGGTCATCGAGGTCAAGGATTTGTGCATCAAGTTCCCGCGCCACGGCGACGTGAACGTGGTGGACCACGTGAGCTTCTCTGTGCGTCCCGGCGAGACCATGGGCCTCGTGGGCGAGTCCGGCTGCGGCAAGTCCATCACCTCGCTGGCCATCATGGGCCTGCTAGACCCAAAGGCCGAGATCAGCGGCGAGATCCTGTTCGACGGCAAGAACCTCGTCGGCATGGATCCCAAGGAGCACAACGCCCTACGCGGCCACGAGATCGCCATGATCTATCAGGACGCTCTCTCCTCGCTCAACCCGTCCATGCTCATCAAGGCGCAGATGAAGCAGCTCACCTCCCGCGGCGGCACCCGCAGCGCCGAGGAACTGCTCAAGCTCGTGGGCCTCGATCCGGAGCGCACGCTGGAGTCCTACCCGCACGAGCTGTCCGGCGGCCAGCGCCAGCGCGTGCTCATCGCCATGGCCCTGACCCGCGACCCGAAGCTGGTCGTCGCCGACGAGCCCACCACCGCCCTCGACGTGACCGTGCAGAAGCAGGTCATCGACCTGCTCAACGAGCTGCGCGAGAAGCTCGGCTTCGCGATGATCTTCGTCTCCCACGACCTCGCCCTCGTGGCCAAGGTGGCACACTCCATCACCGTCATGTACGCTGGCCAGGTCGTCGAGCAGGGCTCCACCAAGGAGATCCTCACCGACCCCCGCCACGAGTACACCCGCGGCCTGCTCGGTGCCGTCACCTCCATCGAGGCCGGCGCCGGAAGGCTCCACCAGGTGCCCGGCACCGTGCCGTCCCCGGCGGACTTCCCGAAGGGCGACCGCTTCGCGCCGCGCTCCAGCCATCCGACGGTGGGCCTTAACACCCGCCCGATCTTCAAGCAGGTGCCCGGCACGTACCACTTCTACGCGGCCCTGCCCGACGACGCGGACGTCACGCCCGCCGCTGACGCCCCGACAGCCATCAGCAAGGAAGGAGGTGCCCGATGAGCAAGGATCCGAACGTGCCGATCATCGAGCTCAAGGACGTCGAGGTGGTCTTCACCACCCGAGCCGGCTCAATTCTGCATCCAAACAAGGTCAAGGCAGTCAACAAGGTGAATCTGCGCCTGATGCCGGGCAAGACCATCGGCATCGTTGGCGAGTCCGGCTGCGGCAAGTCCACTACGGCCAACGTGATGTGCGGCCTGCAGCAGGCCACCTCCGGCCAGGTGCTGTTCAAGGGCCAGGACGTGACCCACCGCACCGCCAAGGAGCGCATGGAGATCGGTCGCGTGGTGTCCGTGGTCTTCCAGGACCCGGCCACCGCGCTGAATGCCCGCATGAGCGTCATCGACCAGCTCATCGACCCGCTCGTCGTGCACAAGCTCGGCGACAAGGCGAGCCGAGACAAGCACGCCCACGAATTGCTGCGGATGGTGGGATTGCCGGAGTCCGCTCTGTACGCATTGCCGGGCCAGCTCTCCGGCGGCCAGCGTCAGCGCGTCGCCATCGCCCGCGCCCTGTCGCTCAATCCGGATGCGATCATCGCCGACGAGCCGACCTCCGCGCTGGACGTGTCCGTGCGCGCGCAGATCCTCAACCTGTTGTCGGATCTCAAGAAGTCGCTGGGTTTGTCCTTGGTGTTCATCAGCCATGACATCCAGACCGTCCGCTATGTGTCCGACGAAATCGTGGTGATGAACCACGGAACCATTGTGGAGCGCGGAGCGGCTTACGACGTGCTGAACAATCCGCAGGATTCGTACACCAAGCTGCTGCTGGGCGCCGCGCCCTCGCTGCTGCACCCGACCGCGGAGGAATGTCGGTAAGCCGACGATTCACCGTTTCGCCATTCCGCCGTTGGCCTCCTTCAACGGGGCCGACGGCAATGGCCGACCATTATCCGAATAACTTGATTATGTAAAGGAACCACCATCATGACAACACAATTCCGCGGGGTCATCCCCCCGGTCGTCACCCCGCTCACCGCCGACGGCGAAGTCGACAAGGTCAGCTTCGCGCGCTCGCTCAACCGCATGATCGACGCTGGCGTCGATGGCCTGTTCACGCTCGGCTCCTCCGGCGAGGTCGCGTTCAGCACCGACGCCCGCCGCCGCGAGATCATCCAGACCGTCATGGAGATTGTCGACGGCCGCGTGCCCGTGTTCGTCGGCTGCATCGACACCGAGACCAACCGCGTGATCGAGCACGCCAAGGAGGCGAAGGAGCTCGGCGCGTCCGCGATCGTGGCCACCTGCCCGTTCTATGCGCTCGGCGGCCTGCCGGAGATCGAGCGCCACTTCCGCCTCATCCACGAGGCCGTGCCCGAGCTGCCGCTGTTCGCCTACGACATCCCTGTGTGCGTGCACACCAAGCTGCCCGGCGGCCTGCTCGTCAAGCTTGGCCAGGAGGGCGTGCTCGCCGGCGTGAAGGACTCCTCCAACGACGACGTGGCCTTCCGCTTCCTCGTGGACGACAACGCCAAGGCCGGCCACCCGCTCACGCTGCTCACCGGCCAGGAGGTCGTGGTGGACGGCGCCTACATGGCCGGCGCCGACGGTTCCGTGCCGGGACTCGCCAACGTGGAGGCCACCGGCTACGTGCGCATGTGGAAGGCCACCGAGGCCGGCGACTGGGCCACCGTCAAGAAGGAGCAGGACCGGCTGGCCGCGCTCATGCGCATCGTCACCGTGCCGCAGGGCGTCGCGGGCTTCGGCTCTGGCGTGGGCGCGTTCAAGACCGCCATGGCGCTGCTCGGCGTGTTCGACACCAACCAGATGCCCAACCCGGTCCTGCCGCTCAAGGGCGAGAACGTCAAGCGCGTCGCCGCCGTGCTCGAGGAGTGCGGCATGACGCTCGCCCGCACGCCCGAGGAAGTCTCCGCCTCCACCGAGGCCTGACGTCAAGGTCTGAAAGGAAAACACCATGGCAGAAGTCATCATCGTCAAGAACCAGGAGGAGGCCGGAGAGCTGTACGGACGCTCGGTCGCGGACCTCATCAAGGCCAAGCCGAACGCGGTGCTGGGACTCGCCACCGGCTCCAGCCCGCTGGCCGCCTACCAGGCGCTTGCCGAGATCGTCAAGGAGGAGTCGATCGACGTCTCCCAGGTGCAGGGCTTCGCGCTGGACGAGTACATCGGCCTGCCGCTGACCCACCCAGAGTCCTACCACGCGACCATCCACCGCACGGTCGTCGAGCCCCGGGGGCTCGACCCGGCCAAGGTCCACGTGCCCGGCGACGTGCTCAACGGCACCTCGCTCGAGGACGGCGAGAAGGTCGCGGGCGCCGGCGCCGCCTACGACGCGGCGATCGAGGCCGCGGGCGGCATCGACGTGCAGATCCTCGGCATCGGTATCGACGGCCATGTGGGCTTCAACGAGCCTGGCTCGTCGCTCGCCTCCGGCACGCGCGTCAAGACGCTCACCGAACGGACCCGCATCGACAACGCGCGCTTCTTCGACAACGACATCAACCAGGTGCCCACGCACTGCATCACGCAGGGCATCGGCACGATCATGAAGGCCCGCCACCTCGTGCTGCTCGCGTTCGGCGCGGGCAAGGCCGAGGCGGTCGCGGAGACCGTGGAGGGCGGCATCAGCTCGTTCTGCCCGGCCTCGGCGCTCCAGATGCACCCGCACGCCACGATCATCGTGGACGAGGAGGCCGCCAGCCGCCTGCGCAACAAGGACTACTACCGGTACTCGTTCGAGCACAAGCCGGCCTGGCAGACGATCTGACCGCACGTGGTCCCGGTTCCCTTCGTTGGGACCGGGACCACGGCGTTACATCTGAAGGAAGGCAATATGACCGAAACTCGTGAACAGGTCGTCGCTCGCGTGACGGCGGCCGTGGAAGGCGCGGCGGACGGCGCGTTCGACTTCGACCGGCCGAACCCGGTCACCGGCGCGCCGCTGGGCCTCGTCGCCCCCCGGCCGCGCCGCCGACCTGCTGATCACCGACCCGGGCACGCTGGCGGTGAAGCACGTCTGGTGCGCTGGCCGCCGCGTGAGCTGAGCGGGCTGGGCCGGACGGTTTGACCGGACGGTCCGCCCGCTGGATTGCTTGCAACGATGCAGGATAGTTAAACAGGAAACGTAATACGAAAGGTACTCCCATGTCGCATATTCCCAATCAAATCCACCAGACATGGAACAGTGCGCTGCTTCCGGAACAGGGGGGAACGCTGCATGCGGCGTTCCACGTCGCCACGGACGGCATGCTGCTGGAAGCGCGAAACGCCGAACGCGTCGCGCTGGCGGTCACGGTTTCCCGCGGGTCGCTGGTCGTCGAAGCGCCCGAAGACCATATTGTGCTGGACGTCGAAGACACCTACGGCGTGCAGTTCGGCGGTGTCCACGACCTTCATATCACCTTCGGCGATTTTGGCACGCGAATCTATCTGGATGGCTATCAGGCCTTCGCCTGCGCGACCAACATTTGCCCGTCGAAGTATGCGCAGGCTGGCGTCTTCCACTGCGCCAATGAAGCGCATATCGGCGTTGAGCGGCTGGAATGCTTCTCGGAGGCTTGGACTTCGGAGCGTATTCAGGGCAGCGTTCCCGTGCCGCAGCCGGATATTGAGTTTGCCGCGGCCTATTTGGCGGACAAGGATGTGAAGACGCTGCACGGCGTGACCGACGGCACGATCTACGCGCAGTTCCGCGTACGTGGCGTCGGACAGTTCGGCACGATTCTTGCGGCGCGCGATGACGATCGCCAGATCATGAACGTGGACATTGACGATGACGGCTTTGTGTACCGCGCTTTCGTCAAAGGACAGTGGTGTGAGTATCGCGCCCACGGCGATTGGAACGATGGCGGGTGGCATGATCTGGTCATCCGCGCATTCCGCGGTGCGGTGGACATCTATGTTGATGGCAACATGGAAACGCATCAGCCCGGTCAGGTGTTCTTCGGTGATCTCGAGGGGCTGAGCTACGTGTCGATCGGCGAGGACACGGCCGGTGTGCGGTTGTGCGGCGAAGTTCGCGGCGGCGGTCTGTTCCTGTATCCTCTGGGAGAAGGGCAGATTCGCAAAATCTCCGACGTGCCGCCCACCACCGATACCGCGTTGTTCGACAAAGGATATGAAGGATCCGCAAGCTACCGCATCCCGTCTTTGGTGACTACGCCCTCCGGTGTGACGATTGCCGGTGCCGACCAACGTGTGGTCATCTCCAACGATGCCCCCAATGAGATCCATTTCGTTGTCCGCCGCTCCTTGGATAGCGGACAGACGTGGCTGCCGCTGCAAACCGTCATCGCCTTTCCCGGTGATGGGCTGGATGGCGCGAGCGTCATCGACTCATGCATCGTCTGTGATCGTGAGACAGGCCGTGTGACGGTCGTCATTGACCATTTTCCGGGCGGTCGAGGCTTCGCCAACGTTGAAAAGGGCTTGGGGCTGGATGCCCGGGGGCGGCTCATCCTGCACGATGGCGAGGGGGCGGAATACCTGCTCCAACCTGATGGTGCGGTAACGTCCTTGGACGGAGAAGCCACGTCATACCGTGTGGATGAGGATGGCAATGTCACACGCGATGGTGAGTCCGCGGGCAACATCTATCTCAAGGAGGGCGTCGACCCGCATGAAAGCCTGCTGACCGCGCGTACCAGCTATCTGGTGGAAGTGCATTCGGACGATGACGGCGAAACATGGTCCAAGCCCAGGCACATCAACCATATGGTCAAGGAAGGATGGATGGGTTTTCTGGGCACGTCGCCCGGCAACGGCATCCAGCTGAGCGCCGGCAAACATCGGGGGCGACTGCTCATCCCGTACTATTGCACCGGCACGAGCCCCAAGTTCAACGCAGGCGGCGCGCTGATCTCCGATGATGGTGGCCAGACGTGGCGCAGAGGCAAAGCCATCAACGAGGGGCGCGTAGTCAACGGCAAGGTCGTGGACGAACGGGACGTGCGCGATGACGATGCCACCACGCACGAATCGGTGTTCGTGGAACGGGCCAACGGCGATGTGCTGTGCCTGTTCCGCAATCAACATCATCTGGGCAGGGTCGGCAAGGCCGTTAGCCATGATGGTGGTGATACATGGGAAACCGTTGAGTTCGATCCCGATCTGCCGGACATCTTCAGCCAGCCCAATGCGGTGACGGTCCCGTCCAAAGCCGGCGAGGAGCCCGGCTGCGCATCCGACCGGATCGTTTTCGCCAATGCCAGCCTGATGCGTCCCTACCGTGGCTGCGGTGTGCTGCGGCTGAGTGAGGATGGCGGCCGCACGTGGGCGCGCAATCGGTGCTTCAATCCCTATCACTATGTCTACCAGTGCATGTCGGTGCTGCCGGATGGGGCCATTGGCCTGTCTTGGGAGCGGGAAACGGCCGGAGTGTACTTCACGCATCTGCCGCTGAGCTGGTTCGGAGTGAAGTCGGCTGCGGAGGAGTGATCCTCGGCTATACGTGACCTGCGTACAAAGGCGTCTTCCTGGCAACTCTGGAAGACGTCTTTGTACGCCGCATGTACATTTTTTTTGTACATTCGATGTACATTTTTTTGTACATCGAATGTACAATAATTGCATGTCCGATTACATTGCCCGGCCTCTGGCTGAATCCATCCTGCATGCTCGACGCAAGGCCGTGATCCTGGAAGGGGCTCGCGCCGTAGGCAAGACGATGATGGCCCAGCGCCAACTCGTCGGCGTCGGCTTTTCGTATGAAACCCTTGCGGATGCCAACGCATACGAACTGGCGAAAACCGATCTGCATGGATGGCTGGAGTCCTTGAACCTACCGGTGATCATCGATGAGGCGCAGCGCATCCGCGATCTGCCGCTCGCCGTGAAGGAAATCGTCGATGCGCTGCCCGCCGGCCATACGCAGTTCATCCTCACCGGCAGCGCGCTCATCAACCGAGGTGGATTGGACGGCCAGGATCCTCTGGCCCGTCGAGCGCAGCATTTCACCATGAGCCCCCTGACTCAACGTGAGATGCACGGCGTTGACACCAGCCTGGTGGACGATTTATGGGATGGAGAGCCGGACGTCTCCTTCGACGAGCCGATCGCCCGTCAGAAGCTTTACGATCTCATGGCCGCCGGAGGCTTCCCCGAATACTCGTCGCAATATGCCGAATATGCGGATTGGGAACGAGAAAGACTTGTGGCGGATGACATCCGTGCCGTGCTCGGCGACACCATTCTGCCCGATGAGAAACTTGACGCGGCCATCGCCGAAAATATACTCACGAGGCTTCTGTGCATGCCCGGAGGCATTCTGAATGCCAGTGCTTTGGGTGAGCAGCTTGCCCTCGACCGGCGTACCGTAGACCGTTATGTGGGCATCTTCATGCGGCGGTTTCTGGTGAGCGCGTTGCCGAATCTGCGTACCGCGCCTAACCGTCAGACCTTCGCTCGTGCCAAAATCCATCCGGTGGATACGTCGCTGAGCGTACAAACCATGCTTTCCAAGGGCCGCGATCCCATGGTCAACCCGGTGGATTACGGCAATCTCCTCGAGTCGTTCGTCGTCAACCAGATTCTGCCATCTGTGCAGTGGTCCCGCATTCATCCCGATTGCTTCTATTGGCGCGAACCAGGCTCCGGTCCCAAGGAGGTCGATCTCGTCATGGTAAGCCGGGATCGCATTGTCGGCGTCGAGGTCAAGTCCTCCTCCCGGGTAACCCGTGAGGATTTCAAAGGGCTGGCGGCGTTGGCCAACGACCAGCGGTTTTACCGGGGCTACCTTGTGTATACGGGTGGCCGCGTGATGAAATGGCCGGGTAATCTTTGGGCATTGCCTGTGGCGGCGTTATGGAATACCGACGCATTTATAGCTGCGGCGGAGTGATGCGGGGCTGACGGCCTTCCGCCCGCTCCGCATCACGATTACCCAACTTCACTCGGTACCTCCCTGAATGCGTTGCTTTAGGATGGACTCGATCGGCTCGTAGTGGTCGATGACGGCTTTCCGGTATTCCTCGACATTACCGGCGAGGGCCGCGTTCAACATGCGCTTGTGGGCCTCTGCGGTACGGTCGAGCTCGCTGGACACCGGCAGACCCAGTTGGGGAAGAACCGCCATGTGCACGAGCCACAGGGAACGGACCATCTGCTTGACGATTGTGTTGTCCAGAGAGTCGAGAATCCCCATATGGAAGTCAATGTCCAATGCGAGGAAGGTCTTGCCTTCCTTGGCGGTATTGGTCATGGACTCGGCAAGCTCCATGAGACGCGGTTGTTCGCTGCCGGCAAGCGATACGACCACTTCGCCGGCGCATCCCAAGTCCAGAAACCTGCGCAGCTCTACGACATCCTGCAGGTCTGTGAAATTCTTGCCGACAGACACCATGGATCGGAATGCGAGCGTTTCCACCATCGGATCCAAGGACAAAGAGCCCACGAAGGTGCCCTTGCCGTGTTCCACTTTGACGATGTTGAGCGCTTCGAGCTTGCGCACGGCCTCGCGCACGGAGGAGCGGGAGGCTCCGATCGTGTCGCACAGCTGTGTTTCAGTGGGCATCACGTCGCCGGATTGCAGGTGCTCGCGCAGGATGTAGGACTTGATCGCGTCCATCGTCTCGTCACAGCGACTGCGAGCGGAGACTGCGGGCGTGACCTTCAACGACAGTCGGGCCAGCAAAGCCAGTTCCCGTTGGCTGTACTCTCCCTGAGGGGTGAATGATTCCGCGTTTGGTGCTTCCGTTGAAGCTGGCGGTTCAAGTACGGCCGAGTCGGATAGGTTGCTCATGATGTGCTCCTTGTCTTGTTCGTCCTCAAGTTGGTGACGCCGTTGTCGTGATCAATGATTGTGCAGTTCTCAAACGGCTTTTCTGTCTACAATAGTGCGAAACGAAAAGGCTTGTCCGGGTTTGGGTCGTTTTTTACCATAGCGCTGACTTTACCGGTATTGAGCATGGTTGAATGGTCCGGTTGGCCGTGACGCGTATGGCATGCTCCGAGGTTCCTTGACTTGTTGTTGCGATAACTCCGCATTGAGTCATCAGGCATCTGACAACTTCCATCGTATCATACGCATGGTGGCGGCATGCGGGCCGTTCGGTGGTCTTTTTCCATGCAGAGTTTCGCATGGCTGTGGCTATCTGCGGAGTGTGCAGCAGATTCGGGAAGTCGTGGATAGGTGTCCGCAAAGGCGAAAAAGTTCTGCACACTATGGAGATGGCACGGTCGGTTGTGCGCCGCGGCCGTCGTAAGGAGACGACGTCGTGCGAATTTGCGGGGAGATTCCTAGTGTCGCACTTCACGATCTGTATTTTTTGTACATGCGATGTACAAAAAATGCGCAAGCGAATGTATCACGCGGCCGCTGGTTCAGGCATTCCATATATCCCGACGACCACGTTTCTATGGCGGCTCTGGTGCGTACCGGCCGCCACGTCGTGAAATGGCCGGAATTCCGGGCGTTTCACGACTGACATTCCTCACGCTGCCACGTTTTTCGCGGGTTCCAGGGCCATGTTCGTATCGTTTTTCCTTGTTTTCCCTGTGGATTTGTCACGTTTTGCGCGGGTTTTGCACCCGCTGCTGCCACATTTTTCCATTTTGCGGATGCATGCGGGTTCATGTGGGTGCATATGGAGGCGTGCGGGCACTTACTGGCGCTTGCGGGCGGTCGCGGCTTTCACCGCGGAGCCCACCGCGGAGACGGCCATGCCGGCGAGCAGCGCGAGGGTGGCGAAGACGCCCGGTCGGCGCAGCTGGTCGCGCAGGGTGGGGCCGTCCACCACCAGGTGATCGCCGATGAAGACGCGCGCCTCATTGTGGCCGTAGCGCTCCACGAGGTCGCCGTAGGTGAGCATGCGCGTGGCGTAGGCGGACGGGTCGGATTCGCGGAATTCGAACAGGCGGATGCCGCGCAGGCGCGACTTGGGGCCGTACGAGGCGAAGCCGCAGGTGGGGGCATAGCCGAGGTCGAGCCCGTCCACGTGACCTACGAACGCGTTCTTGTGGTCGTGGCCGCAGTAGAGCGCGAAGTAGCCGCCCGCGTCGCGCAATGCCGCCACCTCGCCGCAGTTCACGTCTGCGCATCCGATCGATTCGCCGAGGATCGAACCCGGCCGGCATACCGAGCGGTTCAGCACGTAGCAGCGACCGGCGAACGTGCGCGCGCCCTCGACGGCGTTGGGCGTGAGGGGCGGCACCTCCTTGAGGCACTGGTAGAACTCCTGCGGCGGGATGTGCTGGAACGCGATCGCGGGCACGGGCCGCCCGTCGCCGTTGCGTTCGGCCAGAGAGCGCTGCACGCCGCCGAGCCACGCCAGGGCCTGCGGGGTGGGCGTGCCATAGCCGTCCGAGTCGGCCAGATCGAGCCCGCGCGGGTCGCGCGCGTATTCGGCGGGCGCGAGGTGCGACGACGGCTCGTCGTCCACGGTGTCGTCGGGGGAGAGTCGCTCGGTGGCGTAGTCGCCCGAATTGACCATCACGACGCTCATGGCCACGCGGCCCGACCCGTCGGACGCCTCGACGGGCAGTGCGAACGTGCCGGGCTCGCAGACGAGCGGGTTGTCACCGTCCGCGTCGTGCTCCCCGGGGTCGCGCGGGTTGAGGCAGCCGGGGAACTCGCGGTAGATGCCGTCCTGTTCGCCGGCGAGGATGCCGCACTGGAAGTCGTGGTTGCCGTAGGTGGCGGCGAACGGGACGCCCGCGTGCACGACCGGCCCGAGGAATCCGGCGAAGCACCGGCGCACCTTGGCGCGCGCGTCGTCGAGCAGCGCGTCCACGGCGTCGTCCGGCACCTCGGACTCGGGCGGATCGGGCAGCCGCGCCCCGTCGAACGTGCGGCGCCACCACGCCTCGAACCGCGTCACCTCGCGCACGTGGTCGCCGGGCCGCTCCCCGCGCCGGCGCAGGAACGTGCGCATCCACGCCGGATCGTACCCGCGGATCTGATCGCCGGTGAACACCACCAGATCGGGTTTGGCCTCGCGGATCGCCGCCTCGATGAGCGCCACGGTGTCCGGATCCACGTCCGGCCCGTCCTGCACGTCCGCCATCTGCAGCACCCGGAAGGTGCCGTCCCCATGTCCGTCCCCACGGAAGCGCAAAGTCGTCATATGGCCCACTCTAACCCATCCGCAATCCAACCGCCCGGTATGGCGATTGGGATCTGTGACGCCGGCACGCCGCCGCGTAACCGCTATGTGGCATGGGCGCGGCGTTGGGATGCTGGAACGGTACGATGGAAGTTCGTTACGGATATGTAACGCAGTGATAGAGGAGCGCGTCGACTGCCCGGCATTCCCGCCGGCCGAAGGGGCGCGCCGATTCCAAGCAAAGGAGGAGTAATGGGTCAGGATCAATCGTCCGTGTTTGATCTCGCGGCCGTGGCCGCGGCGTCCAATGGGGGGAACAACGACCCGCTGCTGCCTCCGGCACAATTCATCGGCGATCCGCAGAAGCCCAGCCGTATGCCGTACAACAAGTACGCCTCATACAGCGAGCAGATCCCGTTTGATTACCCGGAGCGCACGTGGCCGGGCAAGCGACTGCAGCGTGCACCGCGCTGGTGCTCCGTCGACCTTCGCGACGGCAACCAGGCCCTCGTCAACCCGATGGATTCCGAGCGCAAGCTGCGCTTCTGGAACCTGCTCGTCTCCATGGGATTCAAGGAGATCGAGGTGGGCTTCCCGTCCGCATCCGAGACTGATTTCGACTTCATCCGCATGCTCATCGAGCGCGAGCTCATCCCGGACGACGTGACTATCGTGGTGCTCACCCAGTGCCGCGAGCACCTCATCCGCCGCACCTACGAGGCGCTCAAGGGCGCCAAGCGCGCCATCGTGCACTTCTACAACTCCGTGTCCGTGCTGCAGCGCGAAGTGGTGTTCAAGAAGAACAAGGAAGAGATCAAGAAGCTCGCCACCGACGCCGCCGAACTATGCAAGGACCTCGAATCCGAGGCCAAGGGCATCGACCTGTACTACGAGTACTCGCCGGAATCCTTCACCGGAACCGAGCCGGAGTACGCCGTTGAGGTGTGCAACGCCGTGATCGGCGTCATCAAGCCGACTCCCGAGCATCCGATGATCATCAATCTGCCCGCCACCGTGGAAATGACCACGCCGAACGTGTTCGCCGACGAAGTGGAGTACGTCTCCACCCACCTCGACGACCGTGATTCCGTGGTGCTCTCCCTCCACCCGCACAACGACGAAGGCATGGGCGTGGCCGCCACCGAGCTGGCCGTGCTGGCCGGCGCCGACCGCGTGGAAGGCTGCCTGCTGGGCAACGGTGAGCGCACCGGCAACGTTGACCTGGTCACGCTGGGCCTCAACTGGCTCACCCAGGGCATCGACCCGCAACTCGACCTGTCCAACGTACCTGAGATCCGCAAGACGGTTGAGTACTGCAACCAGATCAAGATTTCCGAGCGCCATCCGTACGCCGGCAACTTCGTGTTCACCGCGTTCTCCGGCTCGCATCAGGACGCCATCAAGAAGGGTCTCGAGGCCCGTCAGGTGGCCGCCGAGCGCGCTGGCGCCGATCTCGACAGCTTCGTCTGGCTCGTGCCCTACCTGCCGATCGACCCGAAGGACATCGGTCGCACCTACGAGGCCATCATCCGCGTCAACTCGCAGTCCGGCAAGGGCGGCATGGCATACCTGCTCAAAACCAACCACAACCTTGACCTGCCGAAGCGCCTGCAGATCGAATTCGACAAGATTGTGCAGAACTTCGCCGACACCACCAAGAAGGAAGTCAAGGACGAGGACATCTGGCGTCTGTTCAAGGACGAGTACCTGCCGGTCGAACAGTCCGGCATGACCGCCGCCGGTGTGGTTGTGGGCGATACTCATGACGCCTCGCTCGTGCCGTGGGGCCGCTTGAAGCTGCTCAAGGTGGCCGTCAGCTCCGGTGAGGATGGCTCCGACACCGTGCTCAAGGCTCGTCTGCTCGACCGCGGCGTGAACGTCGGGGTCGATGCGCCCGTGGAGCGCGAGGTCTCCGGCATCGGCAACGGTCCGATCGCCGCTTTCCTCAACGCCATTTCCAACTTTGGCGTTGACGCCTCGATTATGGATTACGCGGAGCACACCATGTCCGTCGGCACCGACGCCATGGCCGCCTCGTACGTGGAATGCCAGGTCGGCGAGGCCGATGACGCGCAGATCGTGTGGGGCGTCGGCATCGATTCGTCGATTACCACCAGCGCCCTGAAGTCGATTATCTCCGCCATCAACCGTTCCCAGCGCAAGCGCTGAGCGCTAACAGAGAAAAAACAAGGCTCCCTCTGATTGCATCAGGGGGAGCCTTGTTGTCTGTGTTTTACTTACTACTGGGTGACGCCGTTGGTGCCGGTGTTCCCGCCGGTGCCTCCGAATTACCATTATCGTTGCCGGTATTGTTCCCGTTGTCACCGCCGGTATTGTTGCCGGCGTTGCCATCTCCGCCGGTAGTGGTGTCGGGATAATTCGGGCACTCGGTGGAATAGCTCGGATTGGCGAGGCACTGCTGGGCGAACTCCTGAGCCTGCTGTTGCTTCTTGGCTTCCTCTTCGGCCGCCTTCTGCTGTGCGTCCTGCTCAGCCTGCTTCTGCGCGTCTTCGGTGGACTGCTTGTTGGTGTTGTTGGACAGGCCGTTGCTCTGTCCCTTGCTCAAGCCCCAAGTGCCGTCGGAGCCGCCGATCTTGCCGTTGTCTTTAGCGGTCGGGAACTGCTCCACCTCGGTGCCTTGCAAGGCCTGAGCCATGAACTCCTGGAACAGGTGGGCGGGGTATCCAGTGGAAGAGACGCCGTATCCGGAGAAGGCTGGCACCACTTGCGGATTGCCCTTATCGTCCGGGTTCCAGATAGCCCACACATTCATCATGCTGGGGGTGTATCCCACGAACGACGAAGCCATTTCGTCGTTGGCGGTACCGGACTTGCCGGCGACGGGTCGGCCCAACATGCTGGATGTGCCGGCCGCCGTACCGTACGTGGTGGTGCCCTGCATGGCCTTCTGTACCAAAGCGCAGTCGTTGGCATCGAACACCTTGGTGCCGTTGCTGGGCGCGTTGTACATGTCCCTATTGTTGGAATCAAGCACTTTGGACACCATGTGCAAGGTGTTCTTCACGCCATTGTTGGCGATGGTCGAATGGCCTTGCGCCAAATCCCACACGGTCAGGGCGTTGATGCCCAGCACGTTGTACATGGAGTTTTCATCGATATCGCCCTGAATGCCCGCTTCATGGGCGATTGCGGCCGTGCGCTTCGGCGTCAGATGCTCATTGACGTTCATGAACACCGTGTTCACCGAGTTGGCGGTGGCCTGATACAGATTGATGTTGCCCCAGTTGTTCTCCAGAGCGTTGTTCACCTCTTGATCCAAGCCGGTGAAGTGCTGGTGGGAATTGCCGTTGAACAACGTATCGAAGCTGACGCCGGATTGCGCGGCCCCCAGCAAAGCGAACGGCTTCATAGTCGAACCCGGTTCGAATACGGCCTGATCGGCATTGTTGAGCTGCTTGGACAGATAATCTGAACCGGCGTATACGGACAATACTTCACCGGTCTTCGGGTCCAGCGCTATGCCGCCGATTTGCAGGGATTCAGGCATGTCGTCCAGACGGGTGTCGCCGATGGACTGCATAAGATCCTGCTTGCTCTTGTCGATGGTGGTGATGATCTTGTATCCGCCAGTATCCAAATCCTCTTTGGTAAAGGCCTTGGACTGCACCAGCTCGCGGCGCACCATATCCAGCAGATAACCGTTCGGCCCCGCGTATTCGTTCTGCTGCGCCACCGCGGCGGTCTGCGGGAACTTGGCATCAGTGTGCTGCTTGGCAGTGATGTAACCATCCTCCTGCATGATGTTCAGCACACGCTTGAAGCGCGATTTGGCCATATCGGCGTTATCGGCCGGATCCCACGTGGACGGTGACGGAATAATGCCGGCGATCATCGCCGCCTCAGACAGCGTCAGATCCTTGGCGTCCTTATTGAAGTATGCCTTGGCCGCTGCCTGGATACCGTAGGAGTTGCGGCCCAGATAGATGGTGTTCATGTAATTGCACAGCACCTCGTCCTTGGATTCGGTCTGCGCGATTTTGATGGCCATGATGGCCTCGCGCGCCTTGCCCACATAGGATGTGGTTTCGCCCATGTAATACCGCTCGGCATACTGCTGGGTGATGGTGGAACCACCTTGGCGCGTGCCCTTGGTCACATTATTAATGAATGCGCGGGCGATGCCCTTCAGATCAAGGCCTTTATCCGTGTAGAACGTACGGTTTTCGGACGCCACAATCGCGTTGCCGATGTAGTCCGGCAGCCCCTCGCAAGAGATGATTTCACGATTCTGTTCCGCGTAGGAGCCGATCGCGGTGGTGCCGTCCGCGTAATACACGGTGGTTTTCTCGGCCAACGCGAACTTTTCGGGTTGCGGGACCTCGGTGGTGGTGTACAGGTATGCGAATACTGCGATACCGGCCAGCAAGCCCAGTCCAATCAGGGAGAAGAAGATGCCCAGCACCCATTTCAGTACACGGTGCTTGCCTTTTCCTGTGTTCTTTTTCTTCCTGTTCGGGGCTCGATGGCTATTGGAAGCCTTGTGGCTTGCGTGGCGGGAACGGCTCTCCTGGGGCGTATAGGGGCCCTCCTGTGCGGAGTGGCCGGCTCTGCTTTGCGCGGTGCGCGGTTGCCTCAGAGCGGGGCCATTGCCTCCCGAATGTGCACGACGAGTATAAGAAGCCATGGTGTCCACCGTAACTGTTGGCCTTGAACAATCGTTTGACGTGAGCGTAACCACACGCATTTATGCCGGTATTTTTTCCGGAATTCTTACAATTGGGCACGCTTCTTGATGTTGCATGAATATTGCCTGAATGCGCTGGTTGGTCTGCCGTGCGACCCGGCGCGCACGTTTCGTGTCGCTGCGCTGGTCCATACGTCTCCATAGACTTATCCCCAGCCTCCACGCGGCGCTATGTCACCCAACTCCCCCAGGGCAGGAATGCAGCAAGGGTAAGTGGCCTCTGACGGGTGTGTGGAGGTTTTCTTTATGTGCGGATTTGGCTGTGAGCTGGCACTAGCGTGGTCCCCTGTCCGGGGCGCGGCCGTACAGTCGAACGTATGAATGACGCACAGACCCCTAGAATTCGCGACCCGCATGCGGCGGTCAATCTGGTCGGCTCAGGCGCAGCGCAGCCTGACTCGTCGTCGAACGTTGTTGACCCATTGGCTGCGCTCGGCCCGGTCTCCGGTTCAGATGCATCGGCATCCACATCAGGCTCCTTACGGGATTTCAGGCCGCTGGACATGGACGATGCGGATGGGGCATCTGATATCGACCGTGGCTTGGCCCGGCTTGACCCGCTTACCGTGCGCCCGCGAATCTCCAGCCGCGTACTGTGCGTGGTATTCGGTCTGCTCCTGATCGCTATCGGCTTCGGCGTGTGGTGGGGGTGCGTGTTTACCGAAAACGGACAATCGTACGACGAACTGGTCTGGAAAAACCTGCACAACGATGTACCGTCCTGGGCCACCGGCGTGATGAACGCCGTCGCACAATCCTGGCTGGTTATCGCTGTCAGCTGCACAATTGCCGCAATCGGCATTATTACGGCGCTGATTCGACGCCGCTGGTGGTTGGCCGGGCAAATCGCCGTGTTCGCCGTGGTCTGCTTGGCCGTCACCCGTATCAAGGGTCTGTTGCCGCGTCCGTTCATCATCAACACTGAATCGCCTGCCGCTAATTCCGCGCCTTCCGGTCACACGATGCTGGCCGCAGCCTGTGCGGTGATTCTGCTGCTTACCGTGCCTCGTGCGGTTCGAGCTTTGGCGGGCGTCATCGGCGTGGTTTGGGCGGTGACCGTCGGTGTCTCCGTGATATACGGACAATGGCATCGCCCTTCGGATGTGGCGATGTCCATCCTGCTGGTGGCGGGATTGGCCCTGCTCGCTCTGGCAGTTACGCGCAAGTCCGGCATGGACGAGCCGGGTCGCCGCGTCTCCTCAGTGAGCGTGCAAATCGTCGGCAGCGTGCTGATTACCGGGGGCCTGCTGTTGCTCGCCTACAGCGGTTATGTGATCTGGCAGGTGGTGCCGGGGCTCAATGTCAGCGCCAGCTGGGCGGTTCAGGGGGCGAATGTCAGCGCTGTTGTGGGCATTGCGGGTGTGGCCATGCTCGCATTCGGACTGTTGCTGGCCCTGCGTCAGATCACTGCAGCGCCCTTAAGCCGGCTGGGTCTGATCGGCGCTCCGCCGGCACCGCCCAAACGGTAAAACATGGGGTGCGAACGGCCGAATTTGCCCGGCACAACGGCGGAATTTGGCAGTTGGACATGATTCATGAGTATTATGACGCCAGAAACGTCGTGTGTTTCGCGCAATACATAAGGAGTGGGTATGGCTACCAAACTGGTGATTGTGGAGTCTCCGACCAAGGCCCACAAGATCGGTGACTACCTGGGCAAGGGGTACACCGTCATGGCGTCGGTCGGCCATATCCGAGACCTCGCGCAGCCCAGCCAGGTGCCCGCGGCAGACAAGGCCAAGTTCGGCAAGTTCGGCGTGGACGTCAACGACGGGTTCAAGCCGTATTACATTGTCGACGGCGACAAGAAGCGTACGGTCAGCGAACTCAAATCGGCCCTGAAGAACGCCGATGAACTCTATCTGGCGACTGATGAGGATCGCGAGGGCGAGGCCATCGCGTGGCACTTGGTGCAGACCTTGAAACCCGAGGTGCCGGTCAAGCGCATGGTGTTCCACGAGATCACCAAGAACGCCATCAACGCCTCCCTGAACAACACGCGCGATGTGGATGGCAATATGGTCGACGCACAGGAGACCCGCCGCATCCTCGACCGTCTGTACGGCTATGAGCTGTCGCCGGTGCTGTGGCGCAAGGTGGGCCCAGGCCTGTCCGCCGGCCGCGTGCAGTCCGTGGCCACCCGCCTGATCGTGGAACGCGAGCGCGAACGCATGGCGTTCAAGCGCGCGCCGTACTGGGATATCGTCGCCACGCTGTCCGCGCCTGACGCGCTGGGGGAGCGTGCCGAATTCTCCGCCCGCATGATCGCGCTCGGCGGCAAGCGACTCGCCGGCTCCAAGGATTTCGGTGCCGACGGCCAGCTGACCCCGGACGGGTTCGCGGCGAACGTTCGCCAGCTTGATGAGGCTGGTGCCACCGCCGTGGCTTCGGCGCTGAAGACCGCCGATTTCACTGTGATGTCGATGGAAACCAAGCCGTACCGCCGCCGCCCGCAGCCGCCGTTCACCACCTCGACCCTGCAGCAGACCGCCGGCAATCGCCTCGGCATGGGTGCTCGCGCCGTGATGCGCGCGGCCCAAAGCCTGTACGAGAACGGCTACATCACCTATATGCGAACCGATTCGGTGACGCTGTCGCAGGAGGGCATCACCGCCGCCCGCAACGCCGTCTCCTACCATTTCGGCGACAAGTTCCTCTCCGCCGAGCCCAAGCAGTACGCCACCAAAACCGCTGGCGCGCAGGAAGCCCACGAGTGTATTCGCCCGGCGGGCTCGCGCTTCCACGACCCGGACGAGCTGGCTTCCAAACTTCCCGGCGACCAGCTGCGCCTATACACGCTGATCTGGCAGCGCACGCTTGCCTGCCAGATGGCTGACGCCACCGGTTCCACCGCCACCGTGCGCCTGTCTGCGCCGGCCGGCCCCACCGAGGGCGAGGCCGTGTTCCAGGCGTCCGGCACCGTCATCGAATTCCCCGGCTTTATGAAGGCCACGGGGGAGGGGCGCAAGCCCAAGGCCGCCGCTCCCGGCGCTGGGGCTGGCTCGGACCAGGCTGCTGCCGCCGGCAAGACGGACGCCAAGGCCGTCAGGGGTGACGCCTCCGAATCCAACACCTCCCTGCCGCCGATGAGCGTCGGCCAGCAGGTCGAGGCAAGCGACATCGAACCGGACGGCCATGAAACCCAGCCGCCGGCCCGCTACACCGAGGCCACGCTGGTCAAGACGCTGGAAGCCAAGGAGATCGGTCGCCCGTCCACTTACGCGAGCATTATCTCCACAATCATGGATCGCGGTTACGTATACGAGCGTGGCCGTGCGCTGATCCCCAGCTGGCTCGCCTTCTCCGTGACCAAGTTGCTCGAGACGAACTTCCCCAAGCTGGTCGACTACCAGTTCACCGCCGAGATGGAAAACGGCCTTGACCGCATCGCCCACGGCGAGGAATCCGGCCGCGACTGGCTCACCCACTTCTACTTCGGTTCCGGCGAGGGCGCCGCCCGCAACGCCGACGAGGCGCACGAAGGCCTGCAACAGCAGGTCGCGCAGCTCGGCGAGATCGACGCGCGCGCCATCAACACCATCGACATCGGCGACGGCCTGCACGTGCGCGTCGGCCGTTACGGCCCGTATCTGGAAGACATGGAGCATCTGGACGCCGAAGGCAACCCGAAGCGCGCGTCTCTGCCGGACACCATCGCGCCGGATGAGCTGACGGTGGCCGTGGCCCGCGATTTGATCGACAACCACTCCGGTGGACCGCGCGAGCTGGGCGTTGATCCGGTATCCGGCGGTACCGTCGAGGTGCGCAATGGGCGTTTCGGCCCGTATGTGGCGTTGGTGCCGCCGGCTGAGGCTTCGGCTGGCGCTGCTGGCGATACTGCTGGTGCTTCTGCGGCCAAGAAGGGTTCGAAGAAGGCCGCGGCCGCCGCCGCGTCGCGCCCGAAGATGGCCTCGTTGTTCAAGACGATGAGCCCTGAATCGCTGTCGCTGGAAGACGCGCTAAAGCTGCTGAGCCTGCCGCGCGAAGTGGGCACATACGAGGAAACCAACGCCGAAACCGGCGAGGTATCCGAATGCACGGTGGCCGCCAACAACGGTCGCTACGGCCCCTACCTGACCAAGACGGGTGCCGACGGCAAGTCGGAGACCCGCTCGCTGGCCTCGGAAGACGAGATCTTCACGGTCGATATCGACAAGGCCAAAGAACTGTTCTCGCAGCCCAAGTACGGCCGCGGGCGTGGCCGTGGTGCCGCCAAGCCGCCGCTGCGTGATTTGGGCAAGGACCCGAACACCGGCAAGAACGTGACCATCAAGGACGGCCGTTTCGGCGCGTACATCACCGATGGCGAGACCAACCGCACGGTGCCGCGTCAGTACACGCCTGAATCCATCACCCCTGATGACGCCTTCCGACTGCTCGCCGAAAAGCGTGCGGCTGGTCCCTCCACCCGTGGCCGTCGCGGTGCTGGGCGTGCTGGTGGCGCCAAGGCCGTTGCCGGCAAGGGCAAGAAGGGCGGTACCTCGGCTGCGGTTTCGGCGCAGGAGGCCAAGCGCGCCGAACGCCGTGCCGAAGTCAAGAAGTTGGCGAACAAGGGCTGGTCCAACCAGCGCATCGCCGAAAAACTCGGTTCCACCCCCGCCACTGTGAAAAAGGACGTCGACTGGCTGACCGCCAACGAGGACTACGAGCGCCCCGCCGTAATTCCCAAGCGTGGCTGAGCGGAATTATTGCTCTACTTGCGTTTCAAGGGGCTGATTTCTCGTTTTGAGAATATCTACTTCCGCTTCAAGGGGCTGGTCATCTGCTGAACCACGAGTATGAACGGCTCCGCGCCAACGTCATTCCGCCGTTTTGGAACGTTGTCTACTTGGGCAACAGCCCCTCGAAACGGAAGTAGACCTTCAGAAAAGACCAAATCAGCCCCTTGAAACGGAGGTAGAGCTGGTTTAACTGCCTGTTGGGCGCAACTCTGCGCCTAACGCTAAGGTCAATAGCATGAGCGGTCTGTTTGTTTCGTTTGAAGGTGTCGATGGCGTGGGCAAGACCACGCAAGTCGAGCGGCTGCATGCGTATCTTGAGGCTCAGGGGCGTACCGTGGTCGTTACCCGTGAGCCGGGAGGCACTGCGTTAGGCAAGGCCATTCGCCAACTGCTGTTGCACGGTGTGGATGGGGGCGCCGTCGACATCGCACCGCGCGCCGAGGCGCTGCTATTCGCTGCAGACCGAGCCCAGCACGTTGCCGAAACCATCCGCCCGGCATTGGAGCGCGGTGAAGTGGTGATCACCGACCGCTATTTAGACTCTTCCTTGGCCTATCAGGCCGGTGGCCGCGAACTCACGCCAGAAGAGATTCGATCCTTAAGCATGTGGGCCACCAACAACCTGCTGCCCGACCGCACGTATTTGCTGGATATGGACCCAGCCCTGTCCCACCATCGCCTCGAACACGCGGAAGACCGTATGGAATCGGCCGGTGATGACTTCCAGTCCCGCACCCGCCAGGCCTTCTTGGACTTGGCCGCCGCCGAGCCGAATCGTTTCCGCGTTATCGATGCGAGCCAGAGCATTGAAGCGGTATGGGCTGCCATCGAATCCGACATCAAGGAGCTCGCATGAGCGTATGGGATTCACTAGTCGGCCAAAAGCCGGTAATCGACATGCTCAGTCGTATCGCGCAGGGCGACCCGAGCCAGATCACCCAGTCGTGGCTGATCTGTGGACCTCCCGGATCGGGCCGTTCCAACATGGCTCGTGCGTTTGCGGCGGCGCTGGAAAGCCCGGATCACGGCATGAGCGCTGAGCCCACGCGCGTCACCCAGCAGGTGCTTGCCGGCACGCATCCGGATGTCACGGTGCTGACCACGAACAAGGTGACTATTGGTATCGATCAGGTGCGTGAGATCATCACTACCTCCGAGCAGATGCCCGCCACCGCACCGTGGCGCATCATCATCATCGAAGACGTGGATCGCATGCTTGAGCGCACCACCAACGTGCTCTTGAAAGAGATTGAGGAGCCGGCCGAGCATTGCATCTGGCTACTGTGCGCGCCCAGCGCCCAGGACGTGCTGCCCACCATCCGCTCGCGCACACGCATCGTGAACCTCGCCGTGCCCTCCACCCAGGCGGTGGCCGGATTCCTGACCTCCACCACCAATGTCGAGCCAAAAGTGGCGCAGCGTGCGGCCCGACTCGCCGAAGGCCATATCGGCATCGCCAAGTTGTACGCCACCGACGAACGGGTTATGTCCGACCGCGATGAACTTGTGGTCGGTGTGCTGAATCTGGCCCGTGCCTCGGATGCAGTGTTGTTGGCCGGCAATCTTATCGACAATGCCAAGGCCCAGGCCGAGGCAGACGCGAACCGCATCACCGCCGGTCAGGAAGCGGAATTCCGCCGCATCAACGGACTGGCACCGAGCGACCGCATCCCGCCGAAACTGCGTGGCGCATTCAACCAGATTGCCAAGAAAGACGATGTGAAGCGTTTGGTCACCCGCCGTACGCGCGACGTATTGGATCGTGCGCTGAACTCCATCGCCTCCATCTACCGAGATGTGGCGGTGCTGCAGAACAATGCGGAGGATTCGGTGGGCCTCATCAACCTGGAGAACCGCTCGTCGATCACCGAATTGTCGGTGCGGTTGAACCGGGCCGGTGCCGTGACCCGTCTGGACGAAGTGGCCCACGCCCGCAAGCGCCTAGCCGGCAACGGCAACCCGCTACTGGTATTCGAGTCCCTCTTCTGCGCCCTGATCCCATAACCCGACGCAACTAGCCCCCCTCTGATGAGGGGGCTGTCGAGCGCAGCGAGACTGGGGGAGAGACCCCGTAACGCACAGCCCCCAGTACGTCACACATATGAGCGATACTGGGACGTATGAAGATTTCCGCCGATTTCACCGTCATTCCGGACGATTTTGCCAAGGCCTCCGCGCCCGAGTGCTTCAACGGCGGCGTGCCGGTCGTCTCCTTCCCGTTCTACATCGATGATGTGAACCCCGAGGCCCGTTACCTGCACTGGGAGTTCGTGGACCCGGATTCGATTCCGGTCTGCGGCTTCGAGTGGATTCACTGGTCCGTGGCCAATCTGCCGATTGATGCGCTGATGTACGACTTCAATGATTCGCATGCGTTGGCCATCCCGCCGGACTTCTCCCGTCAGCTGCCGGCCATGATTCCCGAGACCGTGCAGGGGCGCAACTCCTCGGCCTCCAAGTTCTTGGGCCGCAGCACTGACCCGGCGGTGATCATGCGGTACAACGGTCCGCAGCCGCCGGACAAGGATCATGAGTACTACCTGCAGGTGTGGGCCACCAAGAAGCCGTTGCCCGGCTTGAATCAGGGCTTCTGGCTCAACGAGCTGTTGCACGCGCTGCGCAACAGCGGTGAAGTGCCCGACACCGACGGCATCTTCCTGACCGGCAAGGCGTGAGCCACATGAGCCCCCGCAGGCGGGGGCTGTCAGCATCACTGACTGGGGGTGGGTCAGTACAAAACCACCTTCAGTCCGACTTCGTCGTCCAGCTCCCGCCAGTGGGAGCGTGACCACAACAAAGAAAGGACACCATCACACTATGGCCTGCACCACGATTCTGGTAGGCAAAGACGCGAGCTATGACGGCTCGACCATCATCGCCCGCAACGAGGATTCCGCGAACGGCGAGTTCAACCCGAAGCGCTTCATCGTCGTGAAGCCGGAGGAACAGCCGCGCGAATACAAGTCGGTGATCTCCCACCTGACCATCACCCTGCCGGACGACCCGCTGCAGTACACCGCCGTGCCGAACGCGGACCTCAAGGAAGGTATTTGGGGCGAGGCCGGCGTCAACGAGGCGAACGTGGCGATGAGCGCCACCGAAACCCTGACCACCAACGAGCGCGTGCTCGGCGCCGACCCGTTCGTGGAATACACGCCGGCCAAGGGCGATGAGCCCGAGGTGCCCGGCGGCATCGGCGAAGAGGACTTCCTGACCATCGTGCTGCCGTATGTCAAGACCGCACGCGAGGGCGTCCAGCGCCTCGGCGCGCTGCTTGAGGAATTCGGCACCTACGAGATGAACGGCGTCGCCTTCTCCGACTCCAACGAAATCTGGTGGCTGGAAACTGTGGGCGGCCATCACTGGATTGCCAAGCGAGTGCCGGACGAGGCCTACGTGACCATGCCGAACCAGCTCGGTATCGACGAATTCGACCTTGAGGACGCCCTGGGTGACCAGGAAGCACACATGTGTTCCGAAGACCTTGCCGAATTCATCGAAACCAACCATTTGGACCTCGCGGTGGAGAACACTACCCCGTTCAACCCGCGCGATGCCTTCGGCTCCCACTCCGACTCCGACCACGTGTACAACACCCCGCGCGCCTGGTACATGCAGCGCTTCCTCAACCCGTACGACGAGGTGTGGGACGGCCCGGACGCCGACCACAAGCCCACCTCCGACGACATCCCGTGGGCCCGTCAGCCTGAGCGCAAGGTGACCATCGAGGATATCAAGTACGTGCTGAGCTCCCACTACCAGGGCACCCCGTTCGATCCGTACGGCCAGCTGGGCGATGAGCGCACCCGCCACATGTACCGCACGATCGGCATCAACCGCCAGAGCCAGCTCGCGGTGATGCAGATCCGCCCGTACCGCCCGCAGGCCTCCCGCGCCATCCAGTGGATGGCATACGGCTCCAACCCGTTCAACACGCTGGTACCGTTCTTCCCGAACGTGGACACCACGCCCGCCTACCTTGAGGACACCACCACCCGCGTGACGTCCGAGAACTTCTACTGGGCCAACCGCATCATCGCCGCCCTGTGCGATGGCGCCTTCCGCTCCACGTCCAACGCCGTTGAGCGCTACCAGGAGAAGACCGGTGCGATGGGCCACCGCTTGGTCGCCGCCACCGACGAGCAGATCGCCCGTCTGGGCTTGACGGCCGCCGAGGAAGCCGCGCAGTCCGCCGCTGAAGAGGAATTTGAGGCCGACAACGTGGATGGCGATGTGCAGCCGATGACCCCGGACGAGACCATCGCCGCGCTGCGTAACCCCGAGGTGCGCGAGATTCTCGCCGCCGCCAACCAGACCATGGCCGACCAGCTCAAGGAGGAAACCGAAAAGCTGCTTGACTCCGTGCTGTACACTCGCAGCATGGAAATGAAGAACGGCTTCCACATGTCCGACTTTTAGTCCGTATTGAGCTCCCCTCCCTGAGGGGAGCTGACCGCGAAGCGGACTGAGGGGGCTAAGCCGTTAAGAAAACAGCCCAGTGGGCTGTTTTTAGGCGAAGAGGCGGCGACTGCCGCCCCACCACCCCGCCCCACCACACAAACACAGAAAGGCTTTATATGACCACCATCGAAGACTTCACCAGCCAGTACGGTCTGGTCCAGAAGATCGACGCATTCGGCTACATGAAGTACCTGGCCGAGAACCCTGACGCCCCGCGCAAGCACGGCAAGGTGGTGCTCGTCACCGCCGATACGCCGCTCAAGGCATCGCGCGGAGAAGGCAAGACCACCACGACCATCGCCCTGATCGACGCTCTGAACAAGCGCGGCATTGATGCGACCGCCGTGCTGCGTCAGCCGAGCATGGGCATCACCGCAGCCGGTTCCAAGGGCGGTGCCTCCGGCGGCGGCAAGGCTTCCCTGACCCACCCCGAGCTCATCGACTGGGGTCTGTGCGGCGAAATGGGCGCCATCGAGGCGGCCCAGAACCTGCTCGTCTCCTTCGCCGAGAAGGCCATCGATGACGGCAAGCTCGACACGATTCTCGTGCCGCGTGTCTCCGAGGTTCCGAGCCGCTCCCTGCGCTCCACCGCTGTGGACTACGGCAAGGGCAACGTGCCGGAGAAGGTCGTGCTCACGCCGACCTGCGAGCTCATGCAGATTGTGGTGCTCTCCCGCTCGATGGACGAGATTTCCGAGCGCGTGTCCAAGATGATCGCCGGCACCAAGGACGGCAAGGCCGTGACCTTCGGCGAATTCGTGGACCTGTGGCGTATCACTGGCATTTTGGCCGACGCGGTCAAGCCGGCCAAGACCGAAACCGTGAACGGATCACCGGTCTACGTGCACGGTGGCCCGTTCGCCAACGTGTCCATCGGCATTCCGACGTTGGTCTCCGTGGAAATGGCCTGCGCCCTGCATGACGTGGTCATCGTCGAGGCCGGTTACGGCACCGACGCCGGCGCCCAGAAGTGGCTGGACATCGCCTGCCGCGAATACGGCGCGCAGTGGCCGTCCGCCGCCATCGTGGTGACCCGTGCCTCCACCTGGCGCGACGATCCCGAGCTGGCCTGGCGCTACCCGTTCCACGTGCAGCGCCTGGAGAACCTGGACATTCCGACCTTCCCGCTCATCAACCTGTGGGAAGGCGAGGACGATCAGGTTCCGTCCCTGAAGGCCACCGCCGACGAGCTGGGCTTCCGCACGCCGATCATCGGCAACCTGTTCCGCGACGGCGGCGAGGCGCTGGCCCCGCAGCTTGACGGTTTCGTCGACGCGTTGCAGAACGGCTCCATGCCGGCCGAACCGCACTCGCACAAGGGCATGGCCCTGACCGAGAACGCCAAGTGGGTGGCCGAGAACGCCTACGGCGTACCGGCCGAGCGCGTGATTTACAAGCCGGGCTTCACCGAGTCCGTGTCCGAGGCCATGGAACTGTGCCAGAGCGCAGGCATCTCGCTGGACGATCTGGCGTTCGTGGCGGTCAAGTCCCCGGCGACCATGACCGACAACGACCGTGCCCCCGAAGAAGAGCGCACCGTGACCCTGAAGAAGGTTGAGGTGCATGCCGGTGCCGGTCTGGTCCACGTCAACCTGACCACCAGCCTCACCACCCCCATGCCCAAGATCGTGTGATGACAGGCATGAGGTGAGGTAACTCGCTTTCGAGGGGCGGATTTTCGGTTTTCCGGAGGTCTATCTGCGTTTCGAGGGGCTCTTCGATTGCGAAATCCGGAGTATGACCATTGAAATTGCAATGTTTATACTCCGGTTTTCTTGTTTTAAAAGCCCCTTGAAACGCTAGTAGAGCTTCTGAATGTTGGAAATCAGCCCCTTGAAACGTAGAAAGCCCGCCGCCGGCGGGCTTTCTACATCTGAGCTTCCCTCTTTGAGGGGAGCTGCCAGCGAAGCTGACTGAGGGGAGCCAGAATACGCAAACTAGAAGTTGCTACCATTCCAGCCCCAGTCGGTGGTGGCGGTGTAACGGATGTAGGTGCGGTCCTCGGGAATGCCGAGCGTGGAGTTCAGCGCGGCCATAATGCTCTCGGTCAGCTTTTCCCAAGCAGAGCCCGGCACAGAGCGGCCGAACACGTTGACTTCCACATAGGCGGCGGGCTGGTCATCGCTACCACCGAAGTAAATCGGCATATTGTCCTCGAACGGGCACATTAGCCAGCCCTCGGACTTGCCCGGCACGGCGGTAATCGCCTTGCCATAGGCAGCCTTCAACGCCTCGCGCTGCTCAGGGGTGGTGGGCACGGACACATGAGTGTGAATAACGGGCATAATTCCTCCTTGATTCGGTTCGCTTCCAGTCTAGCCTCAGCGGTTGCTGTTGAACATGGCATGCGGATGTAGGAAGCTGCTTGCAGAACGGACCGGGGCAAGGCCAATTTGGGGAGATTATTGGCCTTTCCAGCCAATATATGTTCCGCAGTCAGCCCAATAGTGTTGAATACCCTTGTGAGAAAACTGATTGAACAACTGATGAAGTTCGGCATTGTGGGCGTCATCGCCTTTGTTATCGACTGGGGTATTCTCAACCTATTGGTTGGCATATTCCACATGCACAACGTGCTGGCTGCCACCGTCTCTTTCATCATCTCGCTGATTTTCAACTATCTGGCGAGCATGAAATTCGTATTCAAGCATCGTGATGACATGGCGCGCTGGATGGAGATTCTTATCTTCGTGGCGGGCGCTGTAGTCGGTCTGTTCATGAATGACGCGATTATCTGGATTTCCACTTATGGCATGAACCATGATGCCTATGTATCGCAGCATGCCGAATATCTGTTGCGCACCAATATCGGCAAGTTGGTGGCCACTGCCGTGGTAATGATCTGGAACTTCTTGATTCGCAAGTGGCTGCTCGACGATACGCACACCAATGCGATGAACCGTCTGAAGTCCGCTGAAAATCGACTGAATGCCGAGGAGCTTGAAGCCAAGTGGCAGAACAGCTTCTCCCACAAGCTCGGCATCTGGTCCCTGGAACACACGCCCAAAGGCTGGCCGAAGTAGCGTTTTGACGTATAAGCCCCCTCGTCAGAGGGGGCTTAGCTTTTGTCTCACACACTCACTTCAGTCAAGGTCGGCTGCTCGGTGGAGCCCTTGATCTGCTTGAAGCCAATCAGCGCAATCACCAGCGAGACCAGTGCCAAAGTGGTCACCACCATGAAGCCGCCATGCGAGCCCATGCGGTCGATGAACTGGCCGGCAATCGCCGAACCGGCGGAGGAGCCGATAGAATTCATCGCACCCATCCACGCCATGCCTTCGGTCAGGCGGGAAGGCGGCACCAAGTGCAGCATGAGCTGGTTGCCGTTAATCCACGTCGGAGCCTGGCACACGCCGATGATCAGGTAGATGATCATAATCACCCACAGATGCTTGGCGAACAGGAACGTGCTGATGCCGATGTTCACCACGGCCAGGCAGAAGTAGAAGCGCTTCCACAGGGCAATCGACCAGTTCTTCGCGCCGTACACCAAGGCGCCCATCAACGAGCTGATGGAGAAGCAGGCGAATACAAAGCCCGTGTACTGCTTCATATTCGACTCGGTGGCGAATGCGATGATCGAGATGCCTGTAGCCGACTGGAACGCGCCCAAGCCGAACCAGGTGACGCATACCGCAATCAGACCCGGTCCCCAGATGGACGCCTTCTTGCCGGAACGCGCATCGGCGACCGCCTGCTCAATGGCGGCGTTAATCGTGGCCTCATCGGTCACGCCTTCGCGCTCAAGACGGCGGCGAGTCTCCTCGGCTGCGGTCTCCACCTTCAACGCTTCGGCTCGAGCCGCCTCGCGCTCACGGTATTCCTTGCGGGAAATGCCCTCAGCGCGGGCCAGCTGAGTCTGTGACGGTGGCTCAGTGGTCAGCTCGGTCAAGAACATCAGCGCGCCCACCACCACGCACATGCCGGTGAACGAGAATGCCAGCAGACCGGAGATCACGGCCAGTGTGGAAGCCAGTGGATTGCCGATTACCCACATGCATTCGTCCAGCACGCCGCACAGGGAGAGCGCACGGTTGGTACGCTCCTGATCGCCCTTCAGGATTTTGGTCCAGCGCGCGCGGCTCATCGCGCCCCACGGCGGAATAGCTGCCAGGAACGGCGTCAAACAGTACAGCACCCATTCCGGCGCACGATTGGTGATGGATGTGGTCAGCGCGACGGCGGCGACAATCCACACCAGAATCGTTGGAATCGAAACCTGCCGCTGGCCGAACTTGTCGGTCAGCTTGCCGAGCAGCGGCGTGGCCACGGCCAGTGCAATCGCCTGAATGGCGGTGAGCATACCTGCCAGCGAGTAGTTGCCGTAGTAATGCTGCACGGAAATGGTGATGGTCATGCCCACCATCGGGAACGGCATGCAGGCAATCACCGAACCGATGGAATAACGAGCGGTATGAGGTATGCGCAGCAACTCCGCATACCCACCAAAAACTTTGTGACCCACTTCCTTGATGCCAGCCATAATGGTGTTCGAGTTGGACAGGTTGTTGGACATAACAGCACTACGCTCCTTTCCGCTCCCGATTGGATGTTCCCCGCTGACGTGGCGTTGCCGGCGAAGCCCTCATCGAATGATGTGTTGTCCATGGTCGCGCAAAGTTTGCGTTGGATTTCCCTATTCGCATATTTGCGTCACGGATACTCTAATCGTTGGTTAGGGCGCGACACGCGGTAGATTGGAGATATTAAGACAACGTTCTCATGTTCTTCGGCGAACATCGCAAGATGCCCGTAGGAATAAAAAGAAAGGCGGCTCATGAGCGCAACCACCATCCACTTCGTTCGCCACGGCAAGGTCTACAACCCTGACCATCTGCTCTATGAGCGGCTGCCCGACTTCCATCTCTCCGATCTTGGCCGGCGTATGGCACAGGCCACCGCCGCCTATCTGGCCAATAGCCCTCAGACCAATACGATTTCCGCGGTGTATTCGTCTCCCCTGGACCGCACGCGCGAGACCGCCGACGCGATTCTTGACGCGTTGAATCCCGTGCGCGAGGCCCGAGGCGAAGCCCCGCTCATGCTCACCGCCGATGAGCGAGTGATTGAGGCCGGCAACGAGTTCCGCGGCAAGCGTATCGGCCATGGCGAAGGCGCGCTGTGGAAGAACGGCAATTGGAAACTGGTCACCAACCTGTACAAGCCGAGTTGGGGCGAATCCTATCAGCACATTGCGCAGCGCATGGATGATTTCGCACGCGAGAAGGTCGCCCAACACCCCGGCGAACAGATTGTGGTGGTCAGCCACGAATCGCCGATTTTCAGTTATCGCCATTATCTGGAGACCGGCCACCCCGAGCACTGGATGTTCCTGCGGCACACGGCGCTCGCCTCCGTGACCTCGGTGACGTACGACAACGAAACCGGCCGTGTGATGTCAATCACGTATGTCGACCCAGCAGCCAACGTCAAGTAACGGCACACTGGTGAATAGCTGAGCTACAATCTGGGCTCCCCTCAGAGGGAGCCAATGGGACGCACTACAATCAAGTGGTGAACGCAGAGGAGCATGAATGACCATTGAACTCAATCGTGAGGCAATCGCACGGATCGCGGCATTGCCGGGGGTAGCTGAGGCCGCTGAAGCCGGCTCGGCGCTAATTAGCCTGTGGCCGCTGACCGAAGCCATGCAGATGGACAATGACGCCAAGTATGCGGAGAACCTGCAGGTGCGTGTCACGCACGCGTTCGCACGCATTCTCACCGGTCAGGATGTTACGATGCCTGACGCCGAATTCGTCTACGAGGGGGCCGATGAGATTCCTGGCCGTCCGCAAAGCATCGTAGACACGCTGCTTGCTGCCAATGACGCCTACGATACGATGGCCGGTTACTCGGAATCCGGCGATGTGCAGCTGATTTTCGATGCCGCCGAAGCTTTAGGTGTTGACTGGGATTCGCATGTCGAGGCCGCAGTCCGTGAGACGGTTGTCTCCGTGGAGGCTCAGGTTGAGGCCGATGCCGAGGCTGGCGGACGTTTGGCGGCTTCCGGCGAGCCGGCTGATGTGGCCGTCCGTTTCGCCACCGCGCTCGCCGTATGCGATGCGCTGCTGAACGTGGTGAGCGGGCATGCCGAGACGGTTGGCTTGGTTGGTCCGGCTGTTGCTGATGCCGCTGATGTTGCTGACGAGGCCCGGGCCACCGCCATCGTAACGTTGCCGATTCTGCTGTACGTCAACGAATTACGTGAGCAGTGCTCGATTCCGCGCATCTGCCTGACCGACCAGCAGATTCTTGATCTGATTGATACGCGTGCCAATGCCGGTGACACCCTGACCGCCACCGCCGAATACATTGCCCCGCTGGCCGGTGCCGAATGGACCAAGCACCGCGACGATGTGCTCTGGAACCCGGACGAAGCCAAGAAGAAGGCCAAGGAAGAAGACGAAAAGCGCAACAAGGAGGCCTTGGCCGCCAAGTTTGCGCACATTAAAGATGACCCTGGCAAAGAAACCGTGGAGTTGTGAGAATCAAGGCAGCTTAGCCCGCCTGATCGGTTCTCTTACCCCTGCTCGCGATTCCTCCGTGCCAAGGAAATCGTCTATGTGGTGAAGAACATCGCTTACGCAACGGAAGAAGAAACACTTATGGGCAATGGCGTCAATCTGCGCACGCTCACCAATGACGGCGGTAGCGCGGTAATCAGCGATTACGGGGCGCATCTGCTGCGCTGGGCCCCGGCGGGGCAGCCGGATGTAATCTGGACGCCCCGCACATGGCATTTCGAAGCTGGTCAGCCGGTTGGCGGGGGAGTGCCGGTGTGCTTCCCCTGGTTCGGGCCGGGGTTTGTGCATGGCGGGCAGACTGCGAAGCGACCGATTCATGGGTTCGCACGATTGCGCCAGTGGGCGCTGGACGAAGGGGCGTTTACCGGTGCCCGTGTGCGGTATGTGCTGGATTCCGAACGACTGACGACTGGCGAAGTGCCATGGATCGAGGATGAACCCAACGTGCGTTTCCATGCCGCATACGAGGTGTGTGCCAGCGATACGCTGACGATGACGCTGACCGTTACCAACACGGGAGGTGAGCCGATGTCGTATGAGGCGGCGCTGCACTCGTATCTGCATGTCGGCGATGTGCTCGGCGCGCGGCTGGTCGGTTTGCGGGGTGCAACATATCTGGATGCCACGGAAGCCGGATTCCCGCCAAAACTACAAGAACAGCCATCGGTGATGTTCGGCGATCAGCCGGTGGACCGTGTGTATTATTCCGATGCTGCACTGGAATTGCAGGACCATGTGCTGGGTCGTGTGATTCGCATCGGCAAGACCGGCTCGCCGCAGACGGTGGTGTGGAATCCCGGAGAGCAGGGCGGCAACGCCATTGCCCATGCCAAGACGGGTGAATGGCGTGGCTTTGTGGCCGTGGAGGCAGCGGCGTGCCGAGACCGTATCGTTGCCCTTAGTCCGGGTGAATCGTATATGCTTTCGCAGTCCATTGCCGTGATGCCGTTGGGGTAGTTGGCTGAATACAGTGCCGATAATACAGTGCCGAGAATGATGAAGCCCTACTCGCGTTGAGTAGGGCTTCATCATTGGTTGCGGGGAACTTCTTCAACGGAAGTTCACCGATATCGGTTACTGGCCTTGCCAGGGTTTCTGGGCATTGTCGCCGGCGGGAGCCGTGTGCTCAGAAGGTGTTGCGGATTCGTCGCCGGCGTTTTGAGGCATCGGCGGAACCTGGCCGTACTGTGGGGCCGGGGCCTCCGGTTGGCCGTACTGCGGGGCCGGCACCTGACCGTAATCAGGTGCGGGTGCAGCCGGCTGGCCATAGTCGGGGGTCGGCATGGGCGGCTGGCCGTAAGCCGGGGCCGGCTGGTTGAAGCCGGGTGCGGGCGCGTTCGGAGCGGCGAAATTCGGGGGTACAGGCGTGCTGTATGGTGCGCCGTAAGCACCCTGAGGCATGGGGGTTGCCGCCGCGCCATCGTCAAAACGTGCGCCCTCCGGCTTGCTGGGAAGAGCCATGAACACGATATAGACAACGCAGCCGGCCAGCGTAATCAACGCACCAATGACCGCCGCGCCAAGACCGCCGGCGGCCATGCTGCCATAACCATAGTCATAACTGCCAAGGCTCCTGAACCCGCCGTACAGTGCCGCACCACCGCCGATAATCATGATGATAAGGCCGATAACCATCGCGATATAGAAAATGGCAACCCACCAGCCAGGCTTGTTCGTGTCATGCAGACGGCGGACGGAAAGTGCCAGGGTGGGGATTAGGGTCACCAGACCCCAAATGGTGGCGAGGAAGCCAAGCTTTTCATCTGTGGCGGTGTTGAGGATGTCCAGCACTATATTGATGCCGAAAGCGGCCAGCACCCACCACCAGAATTCACTGCGGGACGCGCGGCCCTTGAACACCGTGTACTTCTTCCAGAAGCGCAGGAAGGCTTCTTGGAAGGAGCATCCGTAGTAAGGCTTATCCAGCGGCACAGTGGCAGTGGGCGCGGCGTATTGGCCGTAAGACGGCGGAACCGGGCCGTAAGGATTGCCATCGGGGGCCGGTGTGCCGTACGCCGGTGCGGATTGACCGTAGGTGTTGGCGTCGGGCGCGGGCTGACCGTAGGTTGGTACGGCCTGGCCATAAGAGTTCGCGGTCGGAGCAGGCTGACCGTATGCCGGCTGTCCGTAAGCGGGCTGCGCCGGCTGTGAGGGCTGCGCCGGGGCCGGTGCGCCATACTGCGGTACGGGATTAGGTGTGGGCGTACCGTTGGCCTCAGGCTGCTGAGGCAAAGGCACATTGTTGGGATCAGACATTGATTCCCCTTTCATAAGACCTATGTGTCACATCATATTCTTCCATTGCATGAGTGGAAAACTCAACAATTGCGCCAAATAATGTCCAAAGTTGTGGTGAATGCACTGGAAAGAATCGATGGTTATCAAATCGATATCAGTTGAGGGTGAACGTTATCGATCGGTTGTGTAACCTGTTGCATGAATATTGCGCACAGTTGCGGGGCGGAACTGGAAAGCAGACGAAGCTTTTGGCGCTATGCATAAAGCAACATACAGAGATGTAGGGAATGCCATGAACCACGAATACACGGATGCCGCCGTTGAGCAGCGCGAATCGCATGAAGACGAATCTCAAGACTAGGATCTGCTGTTCGTGGGCCTGGCCTGCTGATTCTCGTTTGCTGTTTTCTTTTCTTTTGATTTTAAAAGCAAAAGAAAAGAAAATGGCAGGCAAAAGAGATTTCGTTGGAAAATGGCCGTTTTGGGATGGTGTTGGCCCGAAACGTCAATAACGAAGCAAAAGAGCGAGGAGCGCTGCTCTCCGCGTCCGGCGCGCGCGGCACAATAGGGGACTATGACTGATGCTGAAAACACCAAACCCGAACTGCCCAAGAACGTTCGTGTTCGCTTCTGCCCGTCGCCGACCGGAACCCCGCATGTCGGCATGATTCGTACCGCCCTGTTCAACTGGGCGGAAGCTCGCGCCACCGGCGGCACGCTGATCTTCCGTATCGAAGACACCGACGCCGTGCGCGACTCCGAAGAAAGCTACAACCAGATCCTCGAATCCCTGCGTTGGCTGGGTATCGACTGGGACGAGGGCATCGATGTGGGTGGCCCTCACGGCCCGTACCGCCAGTCCGAGCGTACCGCCATCTACAAGGATGTTGCCGCCAAGCTGCTCGAAGCCGGCTACGCCTACGAGTCCTTCTCCACTCCTGAGGAAATCAAGGAGCGCAACCTTGCCGCCGGCCGTCCGGCCGAGTTCGGCTACGATGGCTACGACCGCAACCTGACCGATGAACAGAAGGCCGCCTTCCGCGCCGAGGGCCGCAAGCCTGCGCTACGTATCAAGATGCCTGATGAAGACATCGCCTTTGACGATCTGATTCGTGGCACCATCGAGTTCAAGGCCGGCTCCGTGCCGGACTACGTGATCGTGCGCCCGAACGGCGACCCACTGTACACGCTGACCAACCCGGTCGACGACGCGATGATGGAAGTCAACGTCGTGCTGCGCGGCGAGGACCTCCTGAGCTCCACCCCGCGCCAGATCGTGCTTTACCGTTACCTTATGGAACTCGGCATCGCCAAGGAGATGCCGCTGTTCGGCCACATGCCGTACGTGATGGGCCAGGGCAACAAGAAGCTCTCCAAGCGCGACCCAGAGTCCAACCTGTTCAACCACCGCGACAATGGCTTCATCCGCGAGGGCCTGCTCAACTACCTGGCCCTGCTCGGCTGGTCCATTGCACCGGACCGCGACGTGTTCTCCATGGACGAGATGACCGAGAAGTTCGACGTGCGCGACGTCAAGGCCAACCCGGCCCGCTTCGACATCGACAAGGCCATCTCCATCAACGCCGAGCACATCCGTATGCTTGAGCCCGAGGACTTCCTGCGCCGCTCGGTGCCGTACCTGCACCGCGACGGTGTGGTTTCCGCCGACAACTGGGATGCCCTGACCGACCGTGAGCGTGAGGTGCTGACCGCCGCCGCTCCGCTGGTTCAGCCGCGCGTGCGCCTGCTGGGTGAGGTTGCCGGCATGGTCGGCTCCCTGCTCTCCACCGAGGGCTACTTGGAGCCGGCTGACGACGCCAAGAAGCAGCTGAAGGATTCTGCCGGCGAGGTGCTGGACAAGGCCATCGCCGCACTCGAGGCTGTGGATGAGGCTGACTGGAAGACCGACAACCTGCATGAGACCCTGAACAAGGCTCTGGTTGAGGAGGGCGGCTACAAGCCGCGCCTCGCTTTCGGTCCGGTGCGTGTGGCCATGTCTGGTCGTCGCGTGAGCCCGCCGCTGTTCGAGTCCATGGAGATCGTCGGCAAGCCGGTTTCCCTCGCTCGCCTGAAGGGCCTGCGCGAGCACCTGTGAGCTAAGGTTCCTTCCGTGCTCGGCTGAGCTGTAAGGACACTCAAGGTGGGCGTCTGCATGTGCAGATGCCCACCTTTTCTTGTATTCAGTGATGAGCTGGAACAGCTGGAAAGTCTTACCGCTGCGCCGCATGCCAGTGAGAATATGTACGAGGTTGAACATGGCTGGTTTGTGCAGTGAGGTCACGAAACGTGCCTTGTAGGTGGTTTCGCCTTCATGCGTCCATGAAACGGTTGATAGGTAACCGGGCGGCGGTCTTTGACGTGACATTGCATTACAAGCATCGCGACGCGCTCGCTGTCGCAAGGGAACATAAGCGCCTCATTTGGTTCTTGAAGGCTGATTTGCCGGCTATGAATGTGCAAGGCAAAGATCATTGCCTCATCTGCAATTTCATCAGTGCATTAGATGGTAATTCATCAGTAGTGCTTACTGATAATCCGTCAGTAGAGTTCATGCAAATTCATCAGTAGTGGCAGCGTAGCACTTGAAATCGTTGAAATTCCGCGCGACACGCCGTAAGTTGCGTAAGGGTGAATACTTGCGTATATTTATCACTCGTTGCGCGGTTCACCGAGCAGCCGGTTGAAAAACTGAATATGCCCCCATCGTCTAGCGGTCTAGGACTACGCCCTCTCACGGCGCCAACACCGGTTCAAATCCGGTTGGGGGTACGACGAACAACTCCTTGGAGTTGCTACGCCAAGCCAAATTGGGATGTGGTGTAATTGGCAACACAGCTGATTCTGGTTCAGCCATTCTTGGTTCGAGTCCAGGCATCCCAGCCAATGACCCTCGCGGAATGCGAGGGTTTTTTGTTTTCAGGGAAGTAGCCGCTTGAAAAGCGACTTCCCTGCATATGAGTGCGCATAAGAGCGCATACGTGTGTATGAAAGTACGAGAACGAAGGAGATCGAAGTATGTCCGCTGGGCAGCAGGCTGTACCGGCAAACAACGCCAACAATGCAAGCAATGAAGGCGCTCAGAAGAAGCACATGTCTAAGGCGGCCGTCGCCATTATCGCCGTGGTGGTCGTGGCCATTATCGTCGTGGCCGGTGTGTTCGGCTTCCGCGCCTACTCCGATGCTCAGTACAACAATGCAGTCGCCACTTGCGCCGCCGCTTCCGAAAATGTGCGCAACGCCACTAATGACTACAACAACTTGGTCAATGGCGATGCTTCCGAAGCTGCTGCGCTCACCAAGAAGGATGTAAAGGATGCCTCCACGCTGGACGCCCTCAACAAGGAACTGAGCGTGGAACTGCCGGTATACGAAGGCTGCGTAGCTGACGACACTGCCGGCTTCAAGTCCGCTACTGCGAAGCTCAACGAGCAGGCTGATTGGTACAAGGCTTATACTCAATCGCTGCAGAAGGCTGTGGATGCCGTGAACGCTTCCAAGAAGTAAGCGAGCACAGCCTCACCATTGTCGTCAAAGCCGTCTTGCGGTTGCGCAAGGCGGCTTTTGCTATTTTGCTCAATCGGCTTGCTGCTGTAATGCTGCTGCATTGATTGCGTCGAATGCAGGTAAATTCGTCTTACTTTTTTTGCGCAGTTTTTCCCTGCGCGTGTCGCGATGATGCGAATATAGATGTGAAGGTTAACAACGTAGTCGTTTATTGGGTTTTGTGATTTCACTCACGTTGTAATTCAATGTCAAATATGTGGCGATTCTCCGTATTTGCTGAGATTGCTATTAAGAATAGCTTCTTGTAAAGTGTCTTATCGTAATTGCGAATGCGTATTCTTCAATGAAGAAGGCATCTGCTTCACCTCGAAGAAGAGATTAAGGAAAATATAGTTAATGAAAAAGAAGAAGACTATATCGGCTGCGCTGGCAACAGCGTTAGCCTTAACCTGCATGGGCAGCGGGGGAGGTACTGCGTTCGCAGTGCCCCTGTCTGATGCTGACTTGCAGACTTTGGCAAGTCAGATTCAGCAAATCAACGATACTTCTGATTCTGCAACTGCTTCCGAGACTCCTTCCGCACAAGCCGATGCGGTTGAAGGCTGGACTATTGATTCCAACATCGCTCAGGGCGGCGAAATCCTGGAGATGGCAAACGGTTGGCTGCACCTCAAGTCCACTGCCTCTAACGGTAATGCGGCAGCGAACCCCAGCTCCAGCAACAACTGGCCGGCAGTAGCCGTATGGGGCACAGATTACGACTTCTCCAAGGCCGGATCCTTCCACGCCACCATCAAGTCCCCTCAGGAAGGCGAGGCAAACCGTTTCGGCTTCTACCTAGGCTACAACGATCCGGGCAGCGGCCTGTTCATCGGTTATGATTCAGGCGGCTGGTTCTGGCAGACCTATACCGGTGGTGGCAACGGCGGTTGGTACGGCGGCAATCGCATCGCCGCTCCAAGCGCCAACGATGAGCATGACATCCAGGTTTCCTGGACCGACGCCAAGGTCGCCACACTGACCGTGGATGGCCAGAAGGCATTCGATGTCGATTACTCCGCAATGACGAACCTCTCCAACAAGCTTGCCATCAAGGCCGGCTCCTGGAAGGGGCTGAACCAGGTCACCGACGTGTACATCAAGGACTTCCCGGAGGTTGTCGAAGCCGCCAAGCACGCGGTTTCCGGCAAGGTTGTGGACGCTGAAGGCGCTGCCATTGAAGGCGCAACAGTGCGTTTGGATAAGACCAAGGTGAAGACCGGTGCAGATGGCACCTTCTCCTTCGCCGACATTGAAGAAGGCGAACACACGCTTTCGATTGCCAAGGAAGGCTATGAGGACGTCTCCCGGCAGGTGACGGTCTCCGGCGCGGATCTTGCCATCGATCCCATCACCCTGAACAAAACCGTTCAGGTCGCCTCCGAAACGCTGAAGACCAAGAAGATGGAAGTTCAGATTAAGAAGAACTTCCCCTCTGTGCTGCAGTACACGATGACCGACGGCAAGGTGATGTACGGCCAGTCCAAGGATGTGCGCACCGTTGAAATCAACGGCACCAACATCGAACTGGGCGATGACGACGTGACCTTCAAGAAGGTTTCCGACACCGAGGCCACCTACACGCTGAAGGTCAAGGATGAGGCCAAGAAGATTGACGCGGTGATCACCGTTCAGATCACGGTCAAGGCCAACCAGCTGCATCTCAACGTCACCAAGATCAAGAACAACCTGTCCGAAGGCATTCCTGAGGGCAACGGTGTGGAGGAGAACGCCATCCAGACGCTGTCCTTCCCGAACCAGAGTCTCGTTTCCGTGCGTTCCAGCCAGGAAAATGCCCAATTCACTGGTGCTCGTATGTCTTCCAACACGCAGAAGCCTGGCGATACCAACTTCGCAGTGACCGAAGATACTAACGTCACCGATAGCGACTACACCTACGGCTTCATCTCCGGTGCTGGCCTGAGTGCCGGCCTGTGGAGCAATTCCGAGCACGATGGCACCTATGTGGCGGCTCCTGTGCGCGGCGGCAGCCAGAACACGCGTGTCTACGCCACCACCCAGCAGACTGGTGACGCCACCTCCCTGGGCCTGGCCAGCGCTCCGTGGTACTACCACCGCACGGTCACCGATTCCAAGGGCAAGAAGTACACCGTGGCCGAAACCGCTCTGCCGCAGATGGCCGTGGCCATCGCCGGCGACGAGAACGAAGACGGTGCCGTCAACTGGCAGGATGGCGCAATCGCCTACCGCGACATCATGAACAACCCGTACAAGTCCGAGGAAGTTCCCGAACTGGTGGCATGGCGTATCGCCATGAACTTCGGCTCCCAGGCGCAGAACCCGTTCCTCACCACGCTTGACAACGTCAAGAAGGTGGCCTTGAACACCGACGGCCTCGGCCAGTCCGTGCTGCTCAAGGGCTACGGCAATGAAGGCCACGACTCCGGCCACCCGGACTACGGCGATATCGGCCAGCGTCTCGGCGGCGCCGACGACATGAACACCATGATGGAAGAGGGCTCCAAGTATGGCGCTCGCTTCGGTGTGCACGTCAACGCCTCCGAAATGTATCCGGAAGCCAAGGCCTTCAGCGAGGACATGGTGCGCCGCAACTCTGCAGGCGGCCTGAGCTACGGCTGGAACTGGCTTGATCAGGGTGTCGGCATCGACGGCATCTACGATCTGGCATCCGGTTCTCGTGTAAGCCGTTTCGCTGACCTCAGCAAGGAAGTCGGCGACAACATGGACTTCATCTACCTCGATGTGTGGGGCAACCTGACTTCTTCCGGTTCGGAAGATTCTTGGGAAACCCGCAAGATGAGCAAGATGATCAACGACAACGGCTGGCGTATGACCACCGAATGGGGTTCCGGCAACGAGTACGACTCCACCTTCCAGCACTGGGCAGCTGATCTGACCTACGGCGGCTACACCTCCAAGGGCGAGAACTCCGAAGTGATGCGCTTCCTGCGCAACCACCAGAAGGACAGCTGGGTTGGCGACTACCCGCAATACGGCGGCGCTGCCAACGCCCCGCTGCTCGGCGGCTACAACATGAAGGACTTCGAAGGCTGGCAGGGCCGCAACGACTATGCCGCCTACATCAAGAACCTGTACACCCATGATGTGTCCACTAAGTTCATCCAGCACTTCAAGGTGACCCGCTGGGTCAACAACCCGCTGCTGACCGCCGACAATGGCAATGCCGCTGCCGTGTCCGACCCGAACACGAACAACGGCAACGAGCAGATTACCCTGAAGGATTCCAACGGCAACGTTGTAGTAGTCTCCCGTGGTTCCAACGACACCTCTAGCGCAGCCTACCGCCAGCGCACCATCACCTTCAACGGCGTGAAGGTCGCATCCGGTGTGGTCTCCGCAGGCGATGGCAGCGCCACTGGCGACGAGTCCTACCTGCTGCCGTGGATGTGGGATTCCTTCACCGGCAAGCTGGTCAAGGATTCCGAGCAGAAGCTCTACCACTGGAACACCAAGGGCGGCACCACCATCTGGACGCTGCCGGACAGCTGGAAGAACCTCTCCAGCGTAAAGGTGTACCAGCTCACCGATCAGGGCAAGACCAACGAGCAGACCGTTGCCGTCTCCGGCGGCAAGGTGACGCTTACCGCTGATGCCGAAACCCCGTACGTGGTGTACAAGGGCGAAGCCAAGCAGATCCAGGTCAACTGGAGCGAAGGCATGCATGTGGTAGACGCCGGCTTCAACGGCGGCTCCAACACCCTCACCGACAACTGGACCGTCGCCGGAACCGGCAAGGCCGAAGTTGAAGGCGACAACAACGCCATGCTGCGCCTGACCGGCAAGGTCGATGTCTCCCAGCGTCTGACCGATCTCAAGGCTGGCCAGAAGTACGCGCTGTATGTTGGCGTCGACAACCGCTCCACCGGCGATGCATCCGTCACCGTAACCAGCGGCGGCAAGGTGCTGGCCACCAACTCCACCGGCAAGTCCATCGCCAAGAACTACATCAAGGCATACGGCCACAACACGAACAGCAATACGGAAAATGGCTCCAGCTACTTCCAGAACATGTACGTGTTCTTCACCGCGCCTGAGAACGGCGATGCCACGGTAACCCTGTCTCACAAGAGCACCGACGGAGCACACACCTACTTCGACGATGTGCGCATCGTGGAGAACCAGTACTCCGGCATCACCTATGAGAAGGACGGCACGCTGAAGTCCCTCACCAACGGATTCGAAAACAACGCCCAGGGCATCTGGCCGTTCGTGGTCTCCGGTTCCGAAGGCGTTGAGGACAACCGCATCCACCTCTCCGAGCTGCATGCTCCGTTCACGCAGGCCGGTTGGGATGTCAAGAAGATGGACGATGTGCTCGATGGCACTTGGTCTGTGAAGGTTAACGGCCTGACCCAGAAGGGCACGCTGGTCTACCAGACGATCCCGCAGAACGTGAAGTTCGAGGCGGGTGCCAAGTACAAGGTGAGCTTCGACTACCAGTCCGGTTCCGATGACATCTACGCCATCGCTGTGGGCCAGGGTGAATACTCTGCTGGCAGCGTGAAGCTGACCAACCTGAAGAAGGCTCTGGGTGAGACCGGCAAGGCCGAGTTCGAGCTGACCGGTGGCGTCAACGGCGATTCCTGGTTCGGTATTTACTCGACCGCAACCGCACCTGATCTGCAGGGTTCCACCGGCAATGCACAGGACTTCGGCGGATACAAGGACTTCGTGCTCGACAACCTGAAGATCGAGCGCATCGAGTCCCAGACCCGCACCAAGGCCGAAGCGCAGGACAAGGTCAAGGAAATCCGCGGCAAGTACGATTCCAAGCGTGCTGAGCTCTCCGATGCCGCATGGCAGCAGTATCAGGACACCTTGGTCAAGGCTCGCGTGCTCATCAACAAGAATGGCGCAACCGCTGAGGACTTCACCAAGGCATACGACATTCTCGTGGCCCTCGACGAGTACATGAAGACCGCTCCCGGCAACGAGAGCAGCGACAAGTACGACGTGGCAGCTGACGGCTCCGATGAGCTGGGTGGCTACACCGTGGCCACGGGCAGCGAAGAGCCTACCGCAGGCCTGCCGAGCGAAGGCCCGGCCGGTCTGGCACAGGATAGCGACGACAGCACCCACTGGCACACCAGCTGGAGCAAGAACGCAGTCGGCAACGGCACCGCATGGTATCAGTTCAACCTCAACAAACCGACCACCATCAACGGCCTGCGCTACCTGCCGCGTTCCGGAGGTATGAACGCCAACGGCAAGATCAAGGGCTACAAGATCACGCTCACTCTGGCGGATGGCACCACCAAGGATGTCGTCACCGATGCTGAGTTCTCCACCACCACCATGTGGCAGAAGGCCAGCTTCGACGCCGTCGAGAATGTGACCGCCGTACGCTTGACCGTCCTGTCTTCCGCAGGCCAGAGCGACTCCCAGGCCAACAAGTTCGCATCCGCTGCCGAACTGCGTTTGACCACGGACCGCGAGGTTGAGGAAGAGACTGTCGCTCCGGACAAGACCGACCTCAACGACACCATCGCCAAGGCTAACGGTCTTAAGGAATCCGACTACACGGCTGAAAGCTGGACTGCTCTGGTCAAGGCCCGCGAAGCTGCACAGGCCGTGGCGGATAACGATAAGGCCACCGCTTACGATGTGGCTCTGGCGCTGACGAACCTCGAATCCGCTATCGCTGGTCTCGAGAAGACCGGTGAGGAGCCTGGCCCAGGCCCGGTTGAGGTGAACAAGACCGACCTGCAGACTGCAGTGAACAAGGCAAGCAAGCTCGAGAAGGCCGATTACACGACCAACTCGTGGGAAGCTTTCGCCGAGGCACTGAAGGCTGCACAGCAGGTGCTCGACAACAAGAACGCCACCCAGCAGGATGTGGATACCGCACTGAGCGCTCTTCAGGACGCCATCTCCAAGCTGGAAGCTGCCACCGAGCCGAAGCCGAATCCGGAACCGGGCGTGGTGGACAAGGCTGCTCTGAACGCGACCATCAACAAGGCCGCCGCCATCAACCTGGGTCTCTACACCGACGACTCCGCCAACGCTCTGCGCGCCGCGCTGAAGAAGGCCCGTGAGGTCTCCGACAACAGCAACGCCACGCAGAAGCAGGTCGACGCAGCTCGCGAGGCTCTCGAGAAGGCAATTGCCGGCTTGGTGAAGCGTACCGCTGCCAAGGGTGATGGCAATGTCGTCTCCAACACGGGTGCCAATGTCGTCACGATTGCTGTGGCCGGATTGCTGCTGGCCGGTGCCGGCGCCGCAATCGCCTACCGCCGCAATCGCGAGCAGATGTGATCATGAAACCGTAAGGTTCGCGACCACATAAGGAGCACTCCTTATTATCTCGGCCGGTGCCGGTCAGCAATGCCCAGCGCCGGCCGTTTTTGTATGAATCAGTGTTTTCCGGTCACCCAGCGGGCATCGGAATGCACATGGGGGATCATCATCACAATGACCGCAATCAGACAGACGATCATCACCATCAAAATAACGTCCTCATGACCGCGCGTCTGCAGCGTGGCTCCAGTCAAAGCACCGAGCGCCAAAGCCAGCATTACAATCGCGCGCCGGCCAAGTTTGGACTGCCCATGACCATGCGCCGAAGTGTCAGCGATAATCCCAGTTAACGTCATCGTCAACACAGTCGTGGGCAAATCTGGCACCGAAAGCTTACGAGCAGTGGAATTCTGAATGCCCATAGCCGGTGCGAGCAGCACAATCAGCAGAATAATATGCAAATCAATATGCCGAGCAGTTGGGAAGTTCAGACTGGGCTGTGCCGTGCGGGCGATGGCTGAAGCATCAGTGCCACCCATCGACGGTTCAGGCGCAAACTGATTGAGCAGATAAATGCCGACGAGCGCAGCTGCCACAAAAGCCAGCTGGATTGACGTGGACACCAGCAGATGGCGCGCGCGGTTGGCGCCAAAGTAATGAATAATGCGTCCGCCGATGAACGCACCAATCATGAACGTGGCCAGCGTGAGCGCCGAAGTCCACCAGACGAAGCCCTGCGCGTGGGCGAATGCAAAACCAAGGAACACAATGTTGCCGGTCACATTGGCCACAAATACATGACCGAGTGCCAAGTAACTTAACGCATCCACCAGTCCGGCGACAAACGTGAGAATAACCAGAGCTGGGGAAAGCAGACCGTACCGATCATCCTTGCGGGGAATCAGTGTGCGTCCCGCTTCGGCAAGGTGTGAGGTCATGGTGGGAGAGGCTTTCCTTTGCTGTTTGGCGGTATTCAATAGCTGGCGCGCGGCCTTGCACATTATGAAGTGTGTGCCGGACGGTATATGTCAATGAGTCTGCGCTCGCATGCGGAGTGCGTGCAACAGTTCGCTATGAGTTCACCTGCGATTCGCTGAACGCGCATAGTTCGGTAACGCGATTTCGCTATATCTGGTCGTAATACCGATGAGGCTAGGAAAAGGAATGATTATGCAGTCAGATAACAGCCATCATGAAGCACATCAGAACGACCTGAACTACAGCAGTGAGTACCAGTACGATATGTATATGTATGCCGAGTACGGCATCGAGTGGTGATTGAGAGCCCCGAGTGAGAATTGGACTCACGACCTCTTCCTTACCAAGGAAGTGCTCTACCACTGAGCTATCGGGGCGATAATGTGCGCACGGCTTAGGGCCGTTGAACGGCTTGCACAACAATACACGCAATCGCGTATTACGCAAATCGACGGGTGTGCGAGGAAGTATTCGGGTGCTCTAAGTTGTACACATGAGCGCAATATTGGCTATTTTGCGCTCATGTGGCATTCGGATGTGCCACGTAATCGCATTTTCGTGTTTTTATGCGCTGTTGTGGCACGAAAATTGTGGGAATTCGGTCGTCTCGGAATATGTGCCATGCCACGCCACTGCAAAAACAGTGAATGTGCACGATTGTGCACATATTTGGACCGCTGCGTATATGCATGTGGGTGCGGATAACAAAAGGGTTTTGACAAAAGCCAAAACCCTGATGGCGGAGGATACGAGATTCGAACTCGTGAGGCTGTTACACCAACACGCTTTCCAAGCGTGCGCCATAGACCACTAGGCGAATCCTCCATGCACTGCAGTGCTTGCTAGAAGTAAGCTCCGTAGGCAACTCGAATAAGCTACCACAGCTTTCGGATAAATGCACATTCAGTGCCGGCTGCGGCGTGTCGCTTTGTGGACAAGGACCACCAATGAGTGCCTGCGCTGATGTGCAGGTCGTTCGTACGGCGTGTGCAACAGGTGATCTCACCGGGGGATGAACCAGTGCAAATCAAAGCGACTCAAGGCAAGTCAGCAAACCCGAGGCAAACCAGAATGAACATGCGCATGCCATCGCGTGAATTATTGCCAGCCTCTTGCCGTGATGCAACATAGTGATTTTAGGCTATGAACCTTGGTGAAACAGTTGGTCATGCAATATGAGGGATGGGGAGTGGCCAGTCGCGGGGAGTTCATAATTCGGGAAGTCTCCCATCTGTGAGCGGGACAATATCGAATATTGAGACAATCTGCGGTAATAATTGATCGAAAAACAGTGCCTAATACCTCTTAAATCCTAAAAAATCAAGACTGTTCCTCAAAAAAGTTTTTCTTTATATTGAGTAGTTGGTTTTTGATTACTTAGCCGCGCAGAGAGAGGGATAGGCATGGTTCGTCGCGCCCAGGCTGCTCTTCGGTCCGTTGAACACACCAGCGTGAGGCAGCTGCGAGTTCTGGCTGCGATTGTATTTCTGTTCGCCATGGTCATCGCCACTGTGGCTCCTGCAGTCACGGCTCCGATGGCCTTCGCCGACAGCAGCACCAGCTCGTCCAGTTCATCAAGCTCGTCCAGCGTTGACTACGCCACCTGGGCCGAAGTCTCCAAGGCGATGGACAAGCAGCTGAACAGCGGTCTTAAGACGTACAAGGATGGCAACACCGCTGGCGCCACCTCCGATTTCATGGGCGCGTACAACAAGATTTACGTGGCCTCCAACTTCACCGCGGTCGTGCACGACACCATTGGCGCGGACAAGCAGCTCGCCCAACAGCAGGCATTCCAAAGCGTTCAGAATCTTTCCTACACGCCTAGCAACGACGATCAACTGGCTCAGCAGATTGATGCGTTGACCGCCGATCTTGACGCCACGGCCCAGCAGCTCGACACCAACGCCGATCTCGCCAAGCCGAAGGCGTACGCCGAAGCGCTGCAGGCGCAGCTGGCCAAAGAGCGCAAGGAGCTCGACGCCAAGAAAAAGAAGAACCCGGGCAAGGGCAATCGTTCATGGACCGACGTGGCCAACGAAATGACCCCGATTCTCGACAATGCATACAAAGCTTACGAAAAGGGTGATGGTGCCAAGGGCGCCACGCTCGTGAACAACGCGTACTACCAGTATTACGAGAAGCTCGGCTTCGAAAAGAACGTGATGAACGCCATCAGCGGCAACCGCGTCTCGCAGGTGGAATACCAGTTCAAGATGTGCCGCAAGTCCATGAACGCCGGCGCATCCCTGAAAGACACCAAGAAGCTGATCGACGACCTCAAGGCCATGCTGATCAAGGACGCCGGCATTCTTGACGGTGGTGCCGCCGATAAGGAAGACGGTTTCACCAAGCTGGTCACCAGCTCCTCCGGCCAGGCGTTCCTCGTGCTTATCCGTGAGGGTCTTGAAGCTCTGCTGGTGGTTGCAGCCATCGTCGCCTACTTGGTCAAGTCCGATAACAAGCGCTTCGTCAAGTGGATTTACTTGGGTGTGCTCGTCGGTCTGCTCGGCGCCGGCTTGGTGGCTGTGATCTTCGTGTTCGCCTTCGGCGGCTCCGGCCCGATTCAGGAGATCATGGAAGGCACCTGCGCACTGATCGCCATGGGCATGCTGCTGTGGACGAGTAACTGGATGCTGAACAAGTCCAGCGTGGAAGCGTGGAACCGTTACATTCGCAAGAAGACCGAGGCTGCTGTGGCTGATGCCGAAGCCGCCGCAAGTGCCGACAACGTGACGTTGAAAACCGTGGTCTCGCTGGCTATGCTGAGCTTCCTCGCCGTGTTCCGTGAAGGCGCTGAAACCGTGATCTTCTACGAGTCCATCTACACGATGAGCCGCGATACTCGCGGTATGTGGATCGGTGGTCTGACCGCCGCGGTGGTGCTTGTCGGCATCTTCCTGCTCTTCCGCTTCACCTCCGTGAAGATTCCGATTGGTCCGTTCTTCCTGGTCACTTCGATTCTGATGTCTGTGCTGGTGGTGGTGTTCGCCGGCGGCGGCGTCCACTCGCTGATCGAGGGCGACTTGCTGCCCGCCTTCTACCTGAACGGTGTGCCGACGAACGATTGGCTTGGCCTCTACCCGTACGTCGAATGCCTAGTGGCGCAGGCCATCGCAGCCGTTGCGGTTATCGCGCTGTTCGTGGTCGGCTTCATCAAGCAGCGCAAGCTGAAGGCGCAGGCTACTGCCGAGGTCCCGGCCGTGAAGGCGTAGCCCGTCTAGCTCGTCCGTTTCCTCCCATAACTGCAGACAACTGACAGACTTGCGGCACGGCCTCGGATCGATGCCAATTCCTCCAGCCCACGCCGCACTTATCTCATAACTGAATAATTGCATTTATCTAAGCGTGAATCCTAATTCACCAGAGATAGAGAAAAGGAATAACAATGATGAAGAACAAGAAACTGGCCGCTCTGCTCGGCCTGCTGCTCGCCGGTTCCATGACCGTGTCCATGGCTGCCTGCGGTTCCACCAACTCCGCATCCGACACTAAGGCTGACTCCTCCTCCCAGTCTTCCGACTCCTCTTCCTCCGATTCTTCCTCCGATTCCGGCGCCGGTTTCGAAGAGGTTCCGGTTGGCCCGTCCGGTACTGCTGAAGAGCAGGATCAGGACGCCGGCCCGCTGACCGTGGGCGCTGTGTACTTCCAGCCGATCGATATGGAGCCGTCTTCCATGGGCCTGAAGGCTGCTGACGCTTCCTTCCACCTCGAGGCCGACATCCATGCCAACCAGAAGGGCACCGAGCTCGGCTACGGCAAGGGCGACTTCGTGCCGGATCTGACCGTGAACTACACCATCATCGATAAGTCCACCGGCAAGGAAGTCGAGGGCGGCACCGCCACCTCCGGTACCTTCATGCAGATGAACGCTTCCGATGGCCCGCACTACGGCGCCAACGTCAAGCTCGACAAGGCTGGCACCTACCAGCTGAAGCTCTCCATCGAATCCCCGGCCTCCAAGGGTTGGATGCTGCACGTTGACCCGGAGACCGGCGTCAAGGGCCACTTCTGGACCGAGCCGATCGAGGTCACCTTCGACAACTGGGATTACACTCCTCGCCAGTGGTGATTGACTAAGCAGAAAGCCCCCTCGTCAGAGGGGGCTTTACGCCGCTTTAGGGAGATAATTCTTAGGACGGTCTAAAACTCCCCTCAGTCCGCTTCGCGGACAGCTCCCCTCAGAGAGGGGAGCCTAAGGTGAACAGAGAAAGGACGCGAATGCTTGAACAATTCGTGGCAGTGATGCCGGGCACTTTGGCCCCCGCATTGCTGGTGATGAGCCTGAGCGTGATGCTCACGGTCGGCGAGGGGCGAGATAAGCCGATAAGCTCGCATTGGCGTCTCATCGGCCTGATCGTCGGTCTGATCGCCGCCATCGTATTCGCCGGCCTGCGCGCCTCGGCCGTGATCAATCAGCGCACGTTCGTCAACTACCCGGTGTTGTGGTGCGCGATCATTGCCGACATCCTGACCATCGTCGTGGTGGTGTTCGCACGCCGCATCACCACCAATTGGCAGCAGCACAAGGTGTTCATGCACATCGCTAACGCCGTGGCCGCCATCGACATCGCACTCACCCTGTTCTACGCGCTGCCGGACGTGATTCTGCAGCTCACCATCTGGGTGGAACCAGGGGAGACCGCATTCACTTCGGCCATGCTGCTGCGCGCTCTTGGTTTCCTGCTTGGCGTGGCCATGTCCATTATTGTGGCCGCCATCTTCCGCACGATGCGCACCACTGCCGTGCGCTGGGCGTTCACCGTGGCCGTCGCGGCCATGATGGTGATTCTGCTGATTCAACACTTCACTGGTCTTGCCCAGATTCTGCAGGCGCGAGGCTTCCCGATGAACCATACGATGTTCGTGGCGCTGGCTTGGTCCATCAACCAGAACTCCACGATGATTATGGCGCAGGCGCTGGTGTTCCTGATTCCCGCCGTGGCCTCCATCGTGGCCGGTTTCCGTATGAAAACCCATGATGTGCCGGGAGCCAACGAGGCCACGTTGCGCCGGCATAAGGTATTCCGCCGCCACGCCATCGCCGCTGCCGTGTGGAGCCTTATCGCAGCCATCGGCGTCACAGCAACCCTGACCGTGGGCGTTGCCGCGACCCATCAGACCATCACCCTTTCGCCGCCGGAAGCCTACTCGCTCAAGGACGGCGTGGCCACCATCCCCTTCAGCCAGGTCGAGGACGGCCACCTGCACCGCTTCGAATACAAGGCCAAGGACGGCACCGTCATGCGCTTCATCATCATCCGAAAGAACGGTGGCGCGTACGGCATCGGCCTGGACGCCTGCGAGAACTGCGGCGACGCTGGCTACTACGAGAAGGACGGCAAGATCATCTGCAAGAAGTGCGAGGTGGCCATCAACCTGGCGACCATCGGCTTCAAGGGTGGCTGCAACCCGATACCATTCCCGTACAAGACCGGCCACGGCAAGATCACCATTCAAACTACGGATCTGGACGCGCTGAGCGCCCACTTCCGGTGAGTCAGGCAGGAGACAAGAATCATGTTCTTTCTGCGCATGATTACTCGCTCGTTCACCCGACAGCTGCGCCGGCGCCTGCTTATCGCGCTGACCGTATGCCTGTCGGCGACCGTGTCCGTATCGATGCTGGGCGTCGTGTTCGACGTGGGCGACAAGCTCAACGCCGAGCTGTCCACCTACGGTTCGAACATCACCGTGCAGCCCAAGGCGGATGCGGTCGTTTCCGACCTGTACAACACCGAGTCGGGCGGCGCGACGTCCACCAGCGACCCGACCGCTTTTCTGAAGGAGTCGGACGCGGCCAAGATCAAGACGATCTTCTGGTCGTTCAACATCACCAGCTTCGCGCCGCAGCTCAACATCCACGCCACGGTGAACGGTACCAACGTGCCGGTCGTCGGCACGTGGTTCAACAAGAACCTCAAGATCTCCACCGGCGAGACTACCGTCGTGGGCGTGGAAGGCATGCGCTCGTGGTGGCAGCTGGACGGCAAGTGGCCCAAAGACGATTCCGACCAGGGCGTGATCGGCAAGACGCTGGCCTCCGAACTCGGCGTGACCACCGGCGACACCATCACCCTCAACAAAACCACCGCCTCAGGCAAGAAGAACGAGCAGAAAATCAAGCTCACCGGTGTCTACGATTCCGGCGACGAGGACAACGGCTCGCTCTACATCGCCTCCTCCACGGCCCAGGTACTCGCCGACCTGCCCGATTCGGTCGACAAAATCGAGGTCAAGGCCCTGACCACGCCGGAGAACGACCTGGCCCGTAAGGCCGCCGCGAACCCGGCCGCGCTGAGCCAGGAGGAATGGGAGACCTGGTACTGCACCGCCTACCCGAGCTCGATCGCCTATCAGATCGAAGAGGTGATTCCGGGCGCGGTGGCCAAGCAGGTGCGTCAGGTGGCCGCGTTGCAGGGCAATGTGCTGCAAAAGACGCAGGCCGTGATGATTCTGATGACCGTGCTGAGCCTGATCGCCGCAGCCGTGGCCGTGGCCAACCTGATGGTCGCCTCGATCGGCGAACGGTCGGGCGAGCTGGCGTTGCTCAAGGCGCTCGGTGCCACCGATGCCGCAGTATCCCGCCTGATGCTGGCCGAAACGGCGGCAATCTCGCTGCTGGGCGCGATTGTGGGCGCGCTGCTCGGTTCCGGCGTGGCCCAGCTGATAGGCCGGGTGGTGTTCGGTTCCGGCATTACGATGCGGCCGATGGTGTTCGTGCTGGTGTTCGTGCTGCTGGCTGTCACCGTGCTGCTGGCGTCCGCCTCATCGATTCGTTCGATTCTGAATCTCAAGCCCGCGGAGGTGCTCCATGGTCGCTGAGTTTATCTACGTAGGTGTGGAAGGAGGGAACCGATGACCAACACCGGTATGTTCTTCAGAATGCTGTTCAGCGCCGTGTTCCGTCGGCGTTCGCGCGCGGTGATGGCTGTGGTGGCGTCGCTGGTCGGCGCAGCCACACTGTTCTGTCTGGCGATGATCTGCCTCGCCGTGCCGCAGCAGATGAACGAGGAGATGCGTGCGTACGGCGCGAACCTGATTGTCACGCCCACCGAATCGACCAATGCTGACGGCAAGGCCGGCATCGACAAGGCGATGGTGCAGCACACCACTGAAATGGTCAAGGCCAAGGGTTCCGCGAAATACGCCACCTACCGCTACGAGAACGTGCGCGTCAACGCCTCGCCGTACGTGATGGCCGGCGTGAATGCGGCGCAGGTCAAGAACCTCAACCATCACTGGGTGGTCGACGGCTCGTGGCCGACCGACGGCAAGGTGCTGGTCGGACGCGACATCGCCGACGCCATCGGCCTGAGAATCGGCTCCGCCATCACCATCGGCTACCGTGCATCCGATAACGCCAGCACCAACGGCACTTCGTCGAACTCCTCGATCGACCAGCAAACCAAAGACGGCCGTGTCTCCAGTGACATCATGGACACCTCCGGTACCGAATTCCGCGTGGCCGGCATCGTGGACACCGGCGGCAGCGAAGACTCGATCATCTACGCCACCAACGCCGACGTCAACAAGCTCACCGGCATCACGCGCGGCGTGGACGTCATCGAGTATTCGGCCGGCGCCAGCGACCTCGCAGGCCTGGTGTCCAGCATCAACGACATGACCTCCATGCACGTCAAGGCACAGCAGGTCACCAAGATCACCGCCTCCGACACCCGCATCATCACCATGCTGCAGACGCTGTTCTGGATCGTCTCGCTGGTGGTGCTGGTGCTGACGCTCGTCGGCGTCGGCACCACAATCAGCTCGATCGTCTCGCAGCGACGCAACGAGATTGGCCTGCGCAAGGCCCTCGGTGCTAGCTCGCGTGCCATCGGCACCGAGTTCTACATCGAATCGTCGCTCTACGGCCTGATTGGCGGCCTCATCGGCACCGCAATCGGCTACGGACTCGCCAGTTGGCTGTGCGTGGCGGTGTTCGAACGCTCCATCGTATTCAACTGGTGGCTGGCCCTGATTTCCGTGCTGTTCAGCGCGCTGGTCGCCATCGTCGCCTCCATCCCGCCCGTCCACCGCGCCACCCGCATCGACCCCGCCGTCGTGCTTCGCGAAGAATAAAGAAAGAGAAACGTCATGCTACTTGAACTCGACCACATCTCGAAGATCTACGGCGACCTGCGTGCCGTGGACGACCTCAATCTGACCGTGCCGGAAGGCGAATGGCTCGCCATCGTCGGCTCCTCCGGCTCAGGCAAGACCACGCTGATGAACATGATTGGCTGCATGGACACGCCCTCCAAGGGCTCCGTGAAGCTGGAAGGCCGCAAGCTGGAGGACCTGAACGCCACGCAGCTGGCCGACGTGCGCAAGAACCTCATCGGACTGGTGTTCCAGAAGTTCTATCTGGTGCCGCACCTGACCGCCGTGGAAAACGTGATGGTGGCCCAGTACTACCATTCGGTGGTCGATGAGAAGCAGGCCATGGAGGCGCTGGAAAAGGTCGGCCTGAAGGACCGCGCCCACCACCTGCCCGGCCAGCTCTCCGGCGGCGAGCAGCAGCGCGTGTGCGTGGCCCGCGCGCTGATCAACGACCCGAAGCTGATTCTGGCCGATGAGCCCACCGGCAACCTCGACGAGAAGAACGAGAAAATCGTGCTCGACCTGTTCCGCAAGCTGCACGAGCAGGGCACCACGATTATCGTGGTCACCCACGATGCGCTGGTCGCCAGCTGCGCGCAGCGCGAGATCATGCTCAACCATGGCGTGCTCGTCGGTGAGAAGTGGAATGACGAGGATGCGCGCAAGGCCTACGAGGCGGCCGGCGGCAAGCCCGCCTCCACGGGTGCACAGGTCGAGGGCGCGCAGAACGGCGAGACCGCCATTGGTTTCACTGACCCCACCAAGGCCGCGAAAACCGGCGGCGAGGAGTAGGGCCGTCAGGGGCATCGAGCAGTATGTGAGGAATACATGGCAAGCTGATGGTCTCTCCCCCAGTCAGCTTCGCTGACAGCCCCCTCGTCAGAGGGGGGCTTAAGGAGCGTGAATATGACCGAAAAGAGTACGTTGAAGAAATCCGCGACATTGGCGGCGGCCGGACTGGTCGTGGCTGGCGCGCTGCTGGCCGGATGCGGCGAATCCAAGGCCGCGCCGATGGACGATGCGTACGCCGGCAACTCGGGCGAGACCGAGAAGTCGCAGGAAGAGCAGTCGCAATCCCAGTCGAACGGCTCCGATAGCTCCGACGGCTCCGATTCCAGCTCGTCGCACAACGACCCGTCCACCACCACGTCCGACAAGAAGGACACCGGCAACTACAAGGACGGCAACTACTCGATCAACGGCCAGTACGGCCCGGTAGGCGAGGATTCCATCGACGTCCATCTGACCATCAAGGACGGCAACGTCGAGACCGTCAATATCATTGGGCACCCGTTCACCACGATTTCCAAGAACCATCAGGACGACTTCGCCAAAGCCATTAACGGCGTGGTGGACGGCAAACCTCTGAAGGGTCTCAAAGTGGACAAGGTCGCCGGCGCCAGCTGGACCTCCGACGCCTTCAACAAAGCCCTCGAAGTCGCCCGCCAGGAGGCTTCGATTCAGGAGTAAGACCGCTACTTCAGCAATGCTGGCCACAGCAGATCGGCCATGCGCGAGGCCCAGGCGGTGTCGTCGTCCATTGCTTTGCCCTCGATGGCCTCATACGCCACCAAAGATCCGATAATCGTGGACAACAGCAACTTCTCGTCAACGTCCTCGCGAAACACGCCCTGCGCGACTCCCTGCTTGAGGAACGCCCCCACACGCTCCAGCCACGGGGTCACCACTTGGTCGACGATGTGCTGGAAGAACTCGGCCTCGCTGGACAATACAATGCCCACGCGCTTGACGTCGATGTCGTTGTCGCGCACCCAATCGACCAATCGCTGCAATAGTTGCGTGAAATGCTCACGCGTGGGGCTGGGCACTGGGTCGGAATCCGGGATGGCCAGATACATCGCGCTGATCTCGTGCAGCAGCTCGTCGGCATTATGATATCGGCGGTAAATCGTGGTTTTGGCCACACCGGAGCGCCGGGCCACCTCCTCGATGGTCACGCCGCTGATGCCGCGGTCCACCGCAATCTGCAGCGTGGCTCGCATGAGCTTGCGATCCGTCGCCTCGCGCGTGCGCTCACCGCGCGGTGTCGCCGTCGTGTCTGTCATCTCCGTCATCTCTTCTCTTCGAAATATGCTCCCGTACGCTCCCGCTGGCGAGAGCTGGCTGGCAAAGCCAGACTGAGGGTGGTAAGTCCATGCCGTTTGTAGGCAACTCCCGGATAATACCTACTAGCTCAGCACTTTAGTGCTCTCGACTTGGGCTACATACCACTGGTTGAACCGCACCAGTGGCTTCCTGAGCAACAGCCCAAGCAACAGTAGCGGCGGCACGAATGCCAGCAGCATTCCGGCGGCCCGCCAGTAATCCATGTCGTAGATGCCGGCGATGGCCGCACGCATCATCGTCACCGCATGGGTGAGCGGCAAGAGCGGACTGACTTTGGCGATGAAGTCGGGCAACATCTGCACCGGGTAGGCAGCGTTCGCACCCGAAATCTGCACGATGAGCATAAGCACGCCGATTGCCTTACCCACATTGCCGAAACTCACCACCATCGTATAGGTGAAGAACGAGAACACCAGCGAGGCCAGCCATCCAGACAACATAAACAGCAGCGGATGCACGGCCTGCACGCGCAGGAACAGCAAATCGCCACCGAGCGACACCGTGGATTGCAGCAGCGCAATCAGCGCGAACACCCCGTAATGCCCAAGGAAGAGCCGATGCGGCCGCGGATCGCCCAATGCTTTGCGCGTCCGGCGAGACACGGTGGTTTTCAGCGTCACCACCATCAGCAGCGCGCCCACCCACAGCGGCAGCAGCGTGTAGAACGGTGCCATCGACGAACCGAAATTCGCCACCGGGAATACGGCCTTGCGCCTGAGCTGCACCGGTGCGGCCAACGTACTGGCCAGCGTTTCGGGATCATTGCCCAGCACCTCTTTGACCATGCCCATATCGCCACTGTTTAGTGCGTCGCTCAGTGTGCTGTTGAACGAAGCCAGTTCGGCGCCGGCGGAACGCAGTTTGCCGGACACCTTGTCCAAGGTAGTGCGAGCGTCGCTGAGCATATCGCTGGCGTCGTCGGAAGTCCCTTTCAGGTCGCCGAGCGTGGAGTCCAACTGGGTGGCGCCGGAACTCAGTATGCCGGAGGCGTCAGCGACGGTGGACGACAGGGAGTCGATTTGCGGTTTCACCGTGGCCGAGAAATCTGACTTGATATTGGCAATACTGTTCTGCGCTTGATCAGCCAGATTCTTGACCTGCGCATGCTGATCCTGCGCGTCCTGATTGCCTTGGCGAATATCGGTCGCCGCCGTATTCAGCGCTTGCCGCAGCCTGTTTTGTCGTGCGATTGAACGGTCAATCGCCGTGATGATGGATGAGTCGTTGCCCAGTATGCCGGCCAACGTGTTGCGAATTTCAGTGTATTTCTCCGTCTGCTTGCCAATGGCCGTGGCTTGACGGTCCAATTCGTCGGCGACCGTGGTGGCACCATCATTCGCGTCGGAATACAGCTTGTCTATGGAATCGGACACCGCGCCGAAACTGGAGGCGCTCGCGTCCAGTGCGCTGCTCATCGCGTCAGCGGTGGTGCCCAGGGCTCCGGCCACGTCGGTGACTTCCTGTTTGGCGCTGGCAAGATCCTTGCCGCCTTGTTTGGCGGCAGAGGAAACCTGAGTGATTAGTGAGTTCGAGGTGTCGAGCAAGGCGCCGGCCGTATCGGTCAATGCGCTGTATGTGCCAAGCAGATCCGCAGTATCGTCAAGCTGTGTGGCGAAATTGGCGATGTTGGCGTTGAAGGTATTCAGTTGCTCTTTGGCCTCGGGCTTGGACAGCTGATCGGCCAGCGAAGACGCGATTTCCAGCCCGGCCGAAGTGATGGTCTTAGCGAACGTGGTGTTGATTTCCGCCGCAACCTCGTCCGTGCCCTCGTTGAGCAGATTCGGTGCCAGCGCGTTCTTCTTCTCGTTGCGGTAATAGGTCAGTTCGGCATGCTGCACGTCGTCGGAGAAGAAGGTCATCATGTCTTTGCTGAACGACTTCGGAATTACGATGGCCGCGTAGTATTTGCCGGATCGTGCGCCCTCGACGGCATCGGCTTTGGACGTGATCGTCCAATCGAGCTGACTGTTGGCGCGCAGCGCGTTCACCACCTGATCGCCGACCGTGACTTTCACCGGGATCAGGTCGGAACGATACCCCTCATCCACATTCGCCACCGCGAATTTCAGGTTCTTCATATTCGAGGACGGGTCCCAGCATGCGGCCACGTTGAACCAGGTGAACAGGCCGGGAATCATCACCAAGCCGATCACGATGATGATGGAGACCACGTTGCTGGTCAGGCGTTTGATGTCGCCGGTAAACAGTTTCCACATGGTGTTCATCGTGCGTGCCTGCCTTCCTTGGTCGGCGGAATAGTGGGGATGATTGCGGTAACGGCGGCGCTCGGGTCCGCTTCTTCGTGGCGTTCGGCGGAGGTGTCGCGACGCTTGGCCTTATGCCCGTACAGCATGGCGCGGATCGACTCGTCGGAGAGGTTGCCGAGCTCGGTTTGGCGGCGGATGGAATCGCGCATGAATTCCACGACCATCAGGAAGCCCATGATGATGAGCACCCATGCCAGCCATGTGCCCATGACTACGATTTTCTCGCTGGTGGTCAGCGCAAACACGATAATGAGCGCGGCCGGCACCACGAATCCGGCAATAAGCGCACCCAGCAGCAGCCGGGGATACTGGTAGGCGAATTTGGCGGCCCGACGTTCGATGGCATGACGGTATTCGTCGCGGTCGGCCAGTGCTGCAATGGCCTGAGTGACACGGTATTCGCTGCCGGGCAGGTGCACCGGCTCGCCGATAATCATGTCGCTTTCCTTGATTTCCCGCGCGAACAGGCGGTTGAGATTGGCCAGTTTCGGCCGGGCGCCGAGGCCAATCGCAAAGGCCAGAACCGCGAAAACCAGCAATTTGCCGATATAGGCGAACCAGAGGCCGTCGTAGAAGCCGCCGATGGTTTCACGCATCGCGTCAATCGAATAGGTGAACGGCAGCAGCGGGTAGATGGCGCGGAAGAACGCGGGCATCATTTCAATCGGGTACAGGCCGGAGGCGCCCGGCACCTGCAGAATGACCAGCGCCACGCATACGCCTTTGCCCACGTGCATGAACGTGGTGGAGAGGGCGAAAATCACCGACATATACACCAGTGAGGTGATGACGCAGGTGAGCAGAAACACTGGGGCGCTCGCGCATTGAATGCCGATGACAAGATCGCCGATGGCCGTGACCAGGCCTTGGACGGCAGCCAGCGTGGCCAGTAGCAGGAAGCGACCGAGATAGCCTTGGGTTGGTGTGAGATCGTCGATGCCCTCATCATCGGTTTCGAGTTTGGGAATGACCACGAGCACGAACGCGCCCACCCACAAAGACAGGGTGGTGAACAGCGGTGCCATGCCGGAACCATAGGAGGCGACCGGATAGACGGCCTGTTCGCTGATAACAGTGGGGGAGAGCATGAAGTCGGCGATTGTGGCGGCATCCAGTTTGCCGTCGGTGCCGATCAGGGAACTGAGTGAACTGGAGATGCTCAGGGCTTTGATGTCGGTGACCAGCGTATCGAGCTTGGTTTGTACGCCGGCCAGCGCCTTATCGGTGTCGCGCAGCGCGGTCACCGTGGTGGAGGCTGCTTTGTCGAGTTGGTCGAGGGTATGCTTCGACTGATCGATGAGTGAGCCTTGCGACGTGATGCCGGTCGACAGAGTGCTGGCGGTCGAGCTGAGGGCGTTGAGACCGGTGTTGAGCTGAGGAATGGCGCCGGAGGTGATGGTGCCGCGAGCGGTATTGGCCTCGCGCACCGTGGTTTGGGTGGCGGTATTGAGATGCTGCGCCAATCCGGCGGTGTCTGTGGAGGCATTGCCGATAGTGGTGTTCAGGCTATCGAGGTTGCCCAGTGCGCCGGCAAGCTCGCTATTGCGGCTTTCCAGTGTGGCAATGGCGGATTGCAGCGGTTCTCGATTGGCGTTCGGCAGCCCTTTGAGTTGGTCGATGATGTCGGCGTTCGCTTGGTTGATGTCTTCCGCCGTATTGATCAGTCCGCCTACCTGCTGATTGGCGGCGCTGATGGTTCCGGTTACCGTGCCCACGCTTTGGTTGGCCTGTGCTGCGGCTTGGCTCAGCAGGCTTGAGCCTTGGTCAAGCGCTTCGGACGTGGAGGTGACGAAGCCGTTCAGACTGGTCTGGGTAGTGCCGATCAGGGTGGAGACGCCGGCCAGACCTTCTGCAGTGTCGATGCCAAGTGTGCGCGCGTCGTCCAGCGCCTGACGTGCGGTGCGTGTCTGCTCTGGGGTGTCGGTGAGTTTGGTGGTGAGCTTGGCGATGGTGCTGCGTGTGTGCTGCACATCGTCGGAGGCCTTGGCAAGGGCCGTGAGGGCCTTGGCTTTGGTGGTGTCTTCGGTACTGATGGCTTTGCCGTCAACCGTATTGATGACTTCGGTAAGTACTTCGGATACGGTGGAGACGAATGTGGAATTGACCGTGCGGTCCACAGTGGACGCGCCGACGTCGGTGACTTTGGGGGCGATGGCGCTGGCTTTTTCGTTGACGTAATACTCCAGAGTGGGCCGACTCTTGCCGCCGGTCACCACGCCGGCGAGATCGTCGGAAAAGTCTTTGGGAATGATGATGGCTGCGTATGCCTTGCCGGATTCCACTTGGTCCATGGCCTCGGCTTCGGTGACGAAGGTCCAGCCGAGCTGGTCGTTGCTTCTCATCTGCTTGACGATTTGATCGCCGAGGTTCTGCTTGCCGATGAGCGCGTTGTCGGTGCCGTCGTCATTGTTGGCGATGGCGACGGTGATGCCTTTGGTATTGCCGTACGGGTCCCAGAAGCCGACGATGTTGTACCACGAATACAGTGGCGGGATGAACACCATGCCGAACAGGATCACCCATGCGGCCGGCACCTTGAACAGGCGCAGGAAGTCGCGTCTGAGGACCTTGAAGATATTGCCCACTGATACCTCCGGAGCTTGGTGTTGCTTGATTGCTACGTTTTCCGTAGCGATACGTTAATCGTAGCGCTACGGTTGTAGTAGCGTAATACGGCTGCCGGAGATTATTGGGGTGATTGATGATATCTTTGTCGGAATAACGCCGCTGTCCAGCGGCTTATCGTGCGTCACTGGGCATTGTGCCTAATTTTTTGTGGCTGGGGTGCTGTGTGGCCGGGTGTGCTGTGTGTGTTGGTGTGAGGCTGCCCTCCATGGGGCGGTAAAACCTTCATCGGGCGGTAAGTGGCCCATGGGGCGGTAAAATTCCCATGGGGCGGTGGCTTAAAATGGCTTTATTCCGCGGAATGCGGTTTTGGGCTAACCGCCCCATGGGGTAATTACCGCCTCATGAGAGAGCTACCGCCCCATGGGTAAACCGTTGTATCAGCTTTCGATGGTGCCGGATTGGCCATCGATGGCCGACTGCTCGTTCTGGCTGGATGACTGGTCGGAGCTGGAGTTGCCGGAAGTGTCAGAACCTGTGCCGGAGCTGTTGCCGGTGCCGGACTGGCCGTCAGTGCCTTGACTGGAGCGAAAGGCGTTCTGGAACTTATTGACAAGATTTCTGGATGGTTTTTGGATGCTTTCTGAAAGCGATAGCGGGCTCGGTGTCCGGCAATGTAGACAGACATGTACCGGCCGTCCATCAAGTTCGGCAAAACTGCAATCGGGTGATAGTGTAAGGGGACGCTATGTGGGGAGGAAACCATGGTTGAATTCAAGGACGATGGCACGGCCACTACCCCCGGCAAGCCGCGGGAGAACCGTGACGCCGAGTCCGCAGTCGTGGCCGATCTGGTGGCCGTCGAACTGGACGACGCCGGCTTGAACCTGAACGCCAAGCGATTACCGATTCTGGCGCGCATCTATGGCGCGGTCGTGCTGCTGGACGGACTCGCCACATTGCCGATTATGGTGATTTCCATCCTCTATGCCGTGCGCGAGATTCTGGATGGTCATGTGCACGTCGATGCGATGAGCCTGACCTTCATCCTGTCCGCGATTCATGCGGTGGTGCTGGTAGTCAGTGCCGCATGCCTGATTGTGCTCGGCGTGATGCTGCTGCGCAATCATCGCCGGTATGCCGCGCGCTGGACCTACGTGCTGATGCCGTTGACGTTGGCCGACGGCATGCTGTCGCTGGCCCTGACCGGCCTTGGCTTCAACCTGCTGCTGCCGCTGATTCAGATGATTATTCTCGTCGTGATTTCGGTGACCGCCGATCCCTCCCTGAGCGAGGAACGCCGTCTGCAGCGCGCGCTCAGGCGTATGGACGATCGCGATGATTATGAATCGGCTGTGGCGGCCGGCATGCTAGGCCGCGACCAGTCCGGCAAGGGCTATATTGCGCTGGACTTTTTCAATATCTTCTGGCTGTTTACCATCGCTTCGGTGGGTGGCCTGATTGTGGAGACGATCTACCATATGGCGCTGTATAACGGTGAACTTCAGGACCGCGCTGGTTTGCTGTGGGGCCCGTTCTCGCCGATTTACGGCTGTGGTGCGGTATTGGTAACCGTGTGCCTGAATCGTCTGTGGAAGGCGAATCCGTTCTTGATTTTCTGCGCTTCGGCGGTGATCGGCGGCGCGTTCGAATATTGCACCAGCTGGTTCATGGAAGCGGCGTTTGGTATTACCGCGTGGGATTACACCGGCCGTTGGCTGTCCATCGACGGACGTACTTCGGGCCAATTCATGTTCTTCTGGGGACTGATTGGTGTGGTGTGGGTCAAGTGGCTGTTACCGCGACTGCTGGCTCTGATTAATCGCATTCCATGGAAAGTGCGGTATTCGCTGACTGCGGTATGCACGGTGCTGATGGTGATCGACATTGCCTTCACGCTGATGGCCTTGGATTGCTGGTATGGGCGCATGGCCGGCCAGCCGCAGGATTCACCGGTCGCGATGTGGTTCAGCGAACGCTACAGCGACGCTTACATGGCCAATCGCTTCCAGACCATGCATATCGACCCTTCCAAGGCCGGGCGTATGTGAATGGCCGGCAAGTAATTACGCTTCGCGGGCAGAAGGTGCGTAGAACCTAAGACAGCCCTCGCGTGTGGGTGGTAAGCGGGATACACTTTCAAGCGTTGAAGGAATGATTCCCTCCGCTGATGCGCTGTTTTGTGACGCGCGTGATGACGATGGGACAATCAAACGAAAGGCAAGGCACATGGCCGAAGCTACAGCAAACATTGGTGTGATTGGACTGGCCACGATGGGCTCCAATCTGGCGCGTAATCTGGCGCACCATGGCAACACGGTGGCGTTGTTCAACCGCCACTACTCGCGTACCGAGAAGCTCATGAACGAGCATGGCACCGAAGGCAACTTCGTGCCGGCCGAAACGCTCGAGGAATTCGCCGCGTCCCTGAAGCGTCCGCGTACCGCCATCATCATGGTCAAGGCCGGTGCTCCGACCGACGCGACCATCGCGCAGCTGGAAGAGGTGTTCGAACCGGGCGACATCATCGTCGACGGTGGCAACTCCTTCTTCAAGGACACCATCAAGCGTGAGAAGGAAGTACGTGCCAAGGGCTTCCACTTCGTGGGTTGCGGCGTGTCCGGTGGTGAGGAAGGCGCGCTCAACGGCCCGTCTCTGATGCCCGGTGGCACTGCGGAATCCTGGAAGACCTTGGGCCCGATTCTTCAGTCCATCGCCGCCAAGGTGAACGGCGAACCGTGCGTGACCCACATCGGCACCGATGGTGCCGGCCACTTTGTCAAGATGGTGCACAACGGCATCGAGTATGCCGATATGCAGGTGATTGGTGAGGCGTATGACATTCTGCGCCGTGGACTCGGCATGGATGCCGAGGAGATTGGCGACGTGTTCGCTGAATGGAACAAGGGCGACCTTGACTCCTACCTGATCGAGATCACCGCTGAGATTCTGCACCACAAGGATGCCGAGACCGGCAAGCCGTTCGTGGACGTGGTCGTGGATCATGCCGGCATGAAGGGTACTGGTACGTGGACCGTGCAGACTGGTCTGGAATGTGGTTCTCCTGTGGCTGCCATCGGTGAAGCCGTGTTCGCTCGTGCACTGTCTTCGCACGGTGAGCTGCGTGAAGACGCTCAGAAGGAAGGTCTGGCTGGACCGAACAAGACCATCGATCTGGCCGGAGAAGACAAGGCCGCGTTCGTCGAGGACGTGCGCAAGGCTCTGTTCGCTTCCAAGGTCGTGGCCTATGCTCAGGGCCTGAACGAGATTCAGGACGGTGCCAAGGAATACGGCTGGGATATCAACCTGTCCGAAGTGGCCCGCATTTGGCGTGGCGGCTGCATTATTCGCGCCCAGTTCCTGCTCGACCGCATCACCGAGGCCTTCAGGGGCGATAACCCGCCGGCTTCCCTGCTGTTCGATCCGTACTTCGAGAAGATCATCGGCGAATCGCAGGATGCATGGCGTCGCGTGATCGTTCGCGCGGTGGAGGCCGGCATCCCGACCCCGGTGTTCTCCAGCTCCCTGGCGTACTACGATGGTCTGCGCTCCAAGCGCCTGCCCACCGCTCTGACCCAGTCCCAGCGTGACTTCTTCGGTGCCCACACCTACGGTCGCGTCGACAAGCCCGGCGTGTTCCACACCCTCTGGGCCGAAGAGGGCAAGTCCGAGATCGAGGCGTAGCCTCGCGATCTCGGGCTTAGGGGAGCCCGGTGGGCTCCCCGGCCCTCTTCGGAGCGAGGCGGCTATGCCGCCGAGCCAACACTGAGCCTCGCCGCAGGCGAGTCCCTAATTGCAGGGGCCGGCGGCGAAGAGGGCAAGTCCGAGATCGAGGCGTAGCCATAGACGAATTAAGCCCCCTCATCAGAGGGGGCTTAATTCACTCACAACTCGGTGACGGTTTCTTCGGTGGAGAACCAGATGAACTCGTCCACTCCGTTGGCGTAGGAGGACGGGTAATCCGGGTTGTTGGGCTGCTCGAAGACATGGGCCAGCGATTCGGCTTTGCCGGCACCGGCGGCGAAGAACCACGTATGGCGTGAACGCGCGATGAGCGGCGCGGTCAATGAAACACGCAGCGGCGGCATCTTGGGGGAGTGGTTCACACCCACGGTGAGCCTATCGGTAACCTTGACCTCATCATGACCAGGGAACAGCGACGCATAGTGACCGTCCGGTCCCATGCCGAGAATCATCAGATCGATTACCGGTTCCGGCCCCAATTCATTCACCAACTCGCGCTCATAGTCGCTCGCGACATCGTCCAGCAACGCATCATTCGCGGCATCGGCGGCGGCGCGAACGGAAGCATCATCGCTGTCGGCCTGATCCATCACATCGGCGATGTCATCGGCTGAACGGGTATCGGCCGCCATCTCATGAATATTCGACTCAGGCAGCTTGCCATCTGCCACCAGCTGGTCAAGCAGCAGGCGACGGGCCTCCAAAGCATTGCGATCGGTGTCGTAAGCCGGCACAAAACGTTCGTCGCTCCACCAGAAATGCACGCGCGACCAATCAATCGCGTCAGCCAGCGGATCGCTCAGCACCGAGCCCAACGGCTGCGCGGCCGAACCGCCAGACAGCGCCACATCCACACGCGTGCGATGCGTGTCATCAGGCAATCGTTCGGCGAGCAAATCGAGTAGCGTCAAGACAAAACGTTGCGCGCCAGCCTGAATCATCAGATCTTTATTCGGATACACAATGAGTTTTCGAGTTGCCATGTATGGTCCTTGTATGGGGTATGTGTCGTACTTTGCAATGTGGATTGTGTTGTCAGTTGACAACGCATGATACGGGTGGCATGCCGGGAATCTAGCCATTTGCAGCAATGAAATGTGTTGTCAGTTGACAACACAATGTACATTGTGCGGCATCGCATGAGGTAGGAAACGATGAGCAGCGGCGTTGGCATGGCTCGGCCACAATTGCCGAACTCATGCCAACGCCGCTGTGGCAACGGGTTCTACCGACTTCAGTGACGAATCAGATCCCAGCCTTCGTTGATGACCTCGGCGTAGATCTCATCGGGATCGATGCGACGCAGTTCCTCGGTCAGGCAGTCCTCGATGGTGCGCATCGGCACGGACACTTCCTGCGGAGTCTGGCCGGGCAGCGAGATCAGCGCTTGGTCCTCATACGGGCGTTCCAGCGAGATCACACCGTCCTCACGGGTCAGGTACACGCCGGTCACGGCCTGCGCGTCGGGCACGAACTCAGTTTCGACTGGTACGCCAAGTTTCAGACGCAGCCATGCGCACAGCATTTCCATAGGCAGGAAGTCGGCCTTGCCGGTCACCTTCGCGGCGGTGATGGGCAGGTGCGGCGGCTGATCGAGCATCGAGGCGAGCATTGCGCGCCAGACGGTCAGTCGTGTCCAGGACAAGTCGATATCTTCCGGTGTCCAATTGCGGCGCAAACGCTCAATCGTGGCCTCCGGATTATTGGAGTGCAACGCGTCGGTGATGCGACTGCGGGCCATCGCACCCATCAGATCCTTGGCCGGGTTCGACGGCGGTGTGGTCGGCCACCACGCCACTACAGGCGCATCCGGCACAAGCAGCGGGATAACCAGCGTATCCGGGTGGTTGATAAGGCCACCGCGCGGACGCAAGATGATGATCTCACCGGCACCGGCGTCCGCGCCGAATCGCACTTGGGCGTTCAGGTTGGAATCGTTCGGATCGTTCGGGCCGTCGGTCAAATCGACGGCCGGATTATCGCGACTCGCGCTCACCTCGGCGGCCACTTCGGCCGCGTTCGGTTCGCCTTCGCCGGACTGATCGGCAGGATTGGTATCCGGTACTACGGCAATCACGCGGCACGGGTGCTCACGGCTGGCCGAGTTCGCGATTTCCAGCGCATGCTCTAGGTCCGCGTCCTCGGTGGCGATGAGCAGCGTCAGCACGCGGCCGGTCGCCGATTCGCCGCGCTCCTCGTGCAGCTGTTCGATTTTGTGCGCAATCTCGCGGGTGCGGGTGTTCGGCATATCGATGATCATGGCATCCTCCAGTGGCGGCCGTCGCGCGCCAGCATTTCGTCGGCCTGTGCCGGACCCCACGTACCGGCGCGGTAGGCCTGCGGCTGGCCAAGCGTGGACCAGAATTGTTCAATCGGATCGAGGATCTCCCAGCTGAGGTTCACCTCTTCGGTGGTCGGGAACAACGGCGGATCACCGAGCAGCACGTCCAGAATCAGTCGCTCATAGGCTTCCGGCGAGTTCTCGGTGAAGGAGCGGCCGTAGCTGAAGTCCATGTTCACGTCACGGACCTCCATGGTGGAGCCGCCCGGCACCTTGGCTCCGAAGCGCATGGTGACGCCCTCGTCGGGCTGCACGCGAATCACGATGGCGTTCTTGCCGAGTTCGCGCACGGCGGTCTGCTCGAACGGCAGATGCGGGGCGCGCTTGAACACCACGGCGATTTCGGTTACACGCTTGCCGAGGCGCTTGCCGCAACGCAGGTAGAACGGCACGCCAGCCCAGCGGCGGGTGTCGATATCGAGGCGGATGGCGGCGTACGTTTCGGTGGTGCTCTTGGGGTCGATGCCTTTTTCCTCCAAGTAGCCGACCACTTCGTGCGAGCCCTGCCAGCCCTTGGCGTACTGGCCGCGCGCGGTGTTGGCGGCGAGGTCCTTGGGCAGGCGCACGGCGGAAAGCACCTTGGTCTTTTCGGCGGTCAGGTCCTTGGCGGTGAAGCTCACCGGCTCCTCCATGGCGGTCAGAGCCATGAGCTGAAGCAGGTGGTTCTGGATGACGTCGCGTGCGGCGCCGATGCCGTCGTAATAGCCGGCGCGGCCGCCGATGCCGATGTCCTCGGCCATCGTGATCTGCACGTGGTCCACATAGTTGGCGTTCCAGATCGGCTCGTACATGGCGTTGGCGAAACGCAGGGCCAGCAGGTTCTGCACGGTTTCCTTGCCGAGGTAGTGGTCGATGCGGAACACGGAGCTCGGGTCGAACACTTCGGATACCACGCTGTCGAGTTCCTTGGCGCTGGCCAGATCATGACCGAACGGCTTCTCGATGATCACGCGGCGCCATGCGCCCTCGGACGAGCGCGACAGGCCGGAGGCGGCCAACTGCTTGGCGACTTGTGGGAATGCGCGCGGCGGCACCGACATGTAGAAGGCATGGTTACCCTGCGTGCCGCGGTCGCGGTCAAGCTCCTGCACGGTGGCGCTCAGACGCTCGAAGGCCTCCGGGTCGTCGAACGTACCCTGCACGAAGCGGATGCCGGCGGCCAGATTGCGCCAAGTCGACTCCTTGAACGGCGTACGGCAATGCGCCTGGACGGCGGCCTTGACGAATTCGATGAACCGTTCCTGTGTCCAGTCGCGGCGGGCGAAGCCGGTCAGACCGAAGCTCGGCGGCAGTAGGCCACGGTTCGCCAGGTCGTAGACGGCCGGCAGTAGTTTCTTTTGTGCCAGATCGCCCGTGACACCGAAAATGACGAGGCTGCATGGGCCGGCGATACGGGGCAGTCTGAGGTCGCGCGAGTCGCGCAGGGGATTGCTCCAATTGGGGGATTCACTCATAATGTACAAGGGTAGTCGCCGGCGGCTATCTATCGCTAGAGGCGATATGCGATTTGGGCTGCGATTTGGGCCACATTGCGTGTGCTGTGCCGTGCGTTGGGCCAATCGCGTACGCAAACGTGTACGCAACGCCGTAGTTGAAATATCCCAAAACGGTGTGTATTTTAGAAGAGTTGCCCCTTTAGCTCAACGGTTAGAGCAGCGTCCTTTTAAGTCGTGGGTTGTGGGTTCGAATCCCACAGGGGGCACAACAAATCCTCGGAATCGCAATGGTTCCAAGGATTTTTTTGTTTCGACCAGCCTGGCTCCTAGAGTGGTGTCCCATGTCATGCACCACGATTCTTGTCGGCAAAAATGCCAGTTACGACGGTTCCACCATCATCGCCCGCGATGACGATTCGGGCTCGGGCCGTTACGATCCCAAGCGCTTCGTCGCCGTCGCCCCCGACGACCAGCCGCGCCACTACCGCAGCGTGCTGAGCCATGTCGAAATCGAACTACCGGACAATCCTTGCCGGTACACCATCGCACCGAACGTGCTGAATAATCGTGGCATTCTGGCCGAAGCCGGTGCCAACGAACACAACGTGGCGATGAGCGCCACCGAAACCATCGCTGTCAACGAGCGCGTGCTCGGTGCGGACCCGATGGTCGAGTTGCGGCCGGCTGTCGGCGGGCCGGACAGCACCGATTATCAGGCCGAGCAGCCCGGCGGTATCGGTGAGGAAGACATCATCACCCTTGTGCTGCCGTACGTCACCACCGCGCGCGAGGGCGTCGCGCGGTTGGGCGAACTGCTCGAAACCTACGGCACCTACGAATCGAACGGCGTGATTATTTCGGATGCGGACGAGATCTGGTACGTCGAGACCATCGGCGGCCACCATTGGATCGCCCGCCGAGTGCCCGATGACTGCTATGCCACGATCCCCAACCAGCTCGGCATCGACGACTTCGACCTCGCCGATGCGTTCGGCGAGCAGCGCGAATACCTATGCAGCGCCGACCTGCGCGAGTTCATGGCCACGCATCACCTTGACCGCACAATGGGAACGTCGGTCTCTTCCAACGGCCGTCACGTGCATAGCGCCGGATTCGGAACAACCGTTGCCCTTCCCACCCGCTTCAACCCGCGCAAGGCCTTCGGCACCGCGACGCCGAAGGACCATATCTACAACACGCCGCGTGCCTGGTACATGCAACGCCGCCTCAACCCCAGCGAGGACTGGGATTCGCCGGCCGCCCGCTACACGCCCGAATCCGACGACATCCCGTGGTGCCGCGTGCCGGAAGACAAGGTGAGCCTCGAAGACGTTGATTTCCTGCTGTCCTCGCACTTCGAAGGCACGCCGTACGACCCGTACGGCACGACCGGCACGGCGGAATCGCGCCACCGTTACCGTCCGATCGGCGTGAACCGCACCGGCCATATGGTGGCGATTCAGGTCCGCCCGTATGTGCCGGCGGCCAATCGCACGGTGATGTGGGTATCGTTCGGCTCCGGTCCGTTCACCGCCGCCGCGCCGTTCTACGCGAACGTCAACGACACGCCTGCCTACCTGCGCGACACCACGCCCGAAGTCTCCACCGGCAACCTGTATTGGACGAACCGCCTGATCGCCGTCGTGGCCGACGCGCATTGGTATGAGACGAACCGGTTCATCGAGGGCTATGCGGAAGGCGTGCGCGCGTTCGGGCACCGGCTCATCGAGCGCACGGATGAGCAGTTGCTTGCTCGAAGCGATGCCGAATCGACGGGTACGAATGCATGGCCGCTCGATGGCGGCCACGGCGATGAGAAGGATGTGCAGGGCGTGGCGGATGTGCTCGAAGCGGCCAACGACGAGATGGCCGACTACCTGCGCGAGCATACAACCAAGCTGCTGAACGACGTGCTATACACCTCCAGCAACCTGATGCACAACAGCTTCGCAATGTCCGACCGTTGGGCCGAGTAGCAAAACCTCGGCTGGGGAGGTAATAGGGATGCCCTGCTGATAACGCGTCAGCAGGGCAAAGCCACAATCCGAATCAGTTGAAGCCGACGATGCGTTCGGCGATGAGATAGCCGTTGCGCACGATCCAGCGGCCGGTTTTACCAGGCAGATTGAGCGCGCGGGACATCAGCTTCGAGCGCACATCCTTGCCGATGGCCGGAGAATAGGCGTCAATCGCATCCCACAGCTCGGTTTTCTTAACGTAGTTGGCCGGATCGCGCGAGAGAATCAGGAACGCCGAGGTAACGCATGATTCGATCGTCAGGAAGTGAATCATGTACCGGTACAGCCCCTCCGGCACCGTACCACGTTCGGGCGTGGCCTCGGTCATCAGCCGATTGACGAGCCGCAGCTGATCCACACGCTTAATCATCACGTCGGTCTGCACGCTCTGACCCTCGCGCCCGATGAAGTAGTGGTAGAACGGCACGTCGAGATACTGGATGCGCTTCACCCACGGGAACGGCTGGTACGAGTAATAGAAATCGACGTAGAACGTATGCTCCGGCAGCTTCAGCCCGGAATCGCGCACCACCTGCGTGCGGAAGGTGAGCGCATGCATGATGATGTACTGCGCCAGACCGAACTTGCCCAGGTCATCCCAGCCGAGCACGCGGCCGGCCTCCATTACACGGCGGAAGTTCACTACGGTCTTGTGACGCTTGGCCACCTTGTCATACACGTAATTGGTCACCAGCATGTCAATCGGTTCGTCGGTGTCATGCTGTGCACGCAACGTGGCCAGAACCGTGTCGATGGCCTGCGGGTCGACCCAATCATCCGCATCCACCACTTTGACGTACATGCCGGTCGCCGCCGCGATACCGGTGTTCACCGCGCCGCCGTGGCCCTTGTTCTCCTGATGAATCGCGCGCACGGCGCCCGGATTGGTGCGTTCCAGCTTGCGCGCGTACTCCAGCGTGCCGTCTTTCGAACCGTCGTCCACAATCAGCACCTCGAGGTCGCTGATGTCGCTTGCCGAAAGCAGCGAGTTCACGCAACGGTCAAGGTAGGACTCCATATTGTATGCGGGGATCACAAAGGTGAGCGTCTTTGCCGTGCTGGCCATGAAAGTCTTACGTCCTCACATATTTAGTCGTTATGTTCAGTTTCCTGTTCAAACCGTAGCACTTCGCCTCCCGACTCGGCAGAGTGCCTGAGTTCTAAATAGAAGTGCAACACCTTGTCTAGGGTTGGAAGTGTTCAGTTTCTAACTTAAGAAGGTGTTGCACTCATGGGCCAACGATATTCGCACCTGTCGTCCGATGAAAGGATCCTGATC